>JAGGWH010000094.1 GCA_021157585.1 Bacteroidales bacterium
AGTTTGGGTGAACCGTGAAGAATCGCCAAAAAACTCAGGAATGGGAGATCTTTTAGGCTATTCGGCTAAAAACAAGATGAGCATTCAAGCCTATAGTCCTTTGGCACAAGGCAAATTCAGCGGATCCGATTTAAGCAACAAGGATAAAGCAACAATAAAATGTATAGAAAATTTAGCAGAAAAATACAACACTACACCTACGGGGATTTTATTGGCTTGGATATATCGAATTCCTGCAAATATTCATCCTATTATCGGGACAACAAATCTTAATAGAATTAAAGACAGCGTAGATGCTATGAAAATAGATCTTTCAAGAGAAGATTGGTACAACTTATGGATTACCTCAAAAGGAGCTAAACTACCCTGATCAACCTAAAATTAGCCTAAATTCGATATAAAGAATACTTTTAAGCTTCAACGGTTTTTTATAGACAACTCAGATTTGAATAAAACGAATAAATTAATAAAAATATATATTGATATCAAGATAATAAGCCTACATTTGTAGTAACACAACCAACCAAATTATGCCACGAGTTTTATACTACTTCTTAAGCCTTTTTTTCTATGTGCTAGTTATTCCTGTCTCTGCGCAAGAACTAAGTGATGACACTCCTATTTACGGGTTAAATCCAATTCTTCACAACGGGAAAGTTTATAGTTACTTTCCCGGAGATCAAGTAAAAGGACATCAGTACTTTAAGCAAAAGGCTTTCTCCAAAGGATGTGTCTCGATACGTGGTATTAAATATGAGAATATACTCTTAAATTACGACATTCTAAATCAAGAAGTAGTTCTACAATATACTGATCCTCAAGGATCAAATAGATTATTAGCAGTTTCTAAAGCTTGGTTAGAAAAATTCAGTATTTCTAATGAGCAATTTTCACTAATTAATACTCCTGACGGTCATAAGTTAATTGTCCAAACTCTAAATCAGGGGAAAATACAACTACACAATCATTGGACAACAAGAATAATTGCTGAAATATCTTTTGTGGCAGAGCATTACACTTTTGAGAAAAAACGTAATACCCTTTTTATTTCTTATGAAAACAAGCTTAAAAAATTTAATTCTACAAAAGATATTTTGAATCTTTTTAATAATGAAAACAAATTAAAAATAAAACGCTATTTAAAACAGAACAAACTAAAAGCACGTAGAAATTCGCTCAATCAGTTAATAGGACTTATAAATTACTGCAACCAACTATAGCTATGAAAACCTTACTTTTATATTTCCAATTGTTGTGGTTGCCATTATTCTTAACGAATACAGACTCTGACGAGTATATTTCAATACAAGTAGATAAAATTTCTTTTTCGGATTTCGTTAAAATAGTTGAAAATAAAACGAATTTAAAAATATATTACCAAGAAACATGGATAAAAGGATTAGAGGTAACAATTCATGATGACCATATTCTCCCAATTGCTGCACTAAAAAAAGCTTTAAAGCAAACAAAAATTACAGTCTCAGAATGGAATGGAAATTTTGTATTGCTTCCATCAGCAAAACTTATTAGCAGTTTACCACCATATAAAATTAAGAATACAGAACCTATTCCGAAGATATCAGATATTAAGAATAACAAAAAAGAAAGCAGAGTATATTTAAAAGGACGTAAAGCTGATTTGCAGGTAATAACACTTGGGAAACGCGAACAGGCTTCCAATACCAGATTTGTAACATTGTCGGGGACAGTTAATAATGCTATTAGCGGAGAAAATATTCCCGGAGCTACCATTTACATAGAAGAAACAAAAAAAGGAGCTGCTGCAGATTCAGAAGGTCGTTTCTCACTTCAGATAAAACCAGGAAAATATACTGCTCGCTTCAATTTCTTGGGGATGGAAGAAAAAAAGTTTCATTTAAATATATATTCATCCGGTTCTTTTAATGTTGAAATGGATCAAGCCAATTTTGAAATGGATGAAGTGGTAGTTTATGGTGATAAACAAATGAGTATTAGAGCTAAAGATCCAGGCTTAGAGAAAATAGCCGTCAAAAGTATACGTGAAATCCCTATGATGATGGGAGAACCTGATATTTTAAAAGTTTCAGAAATGCTTCCCGGAATAGTGAGTGTTGGAGAGGGCTCAACAGGTTTGAATGTTCGCGGAGGTAATGCCGACCAGAATGCTTTTTACATAAATAATATTCCTATTTACAATACCTCTCATCTTTTTGGATTTTTTCCTGCTTTTAACTCCGAGATTATTAAAGATTTTTCTATTTATAAAGGCTATATTCCAGCATCTTATGGTGGTCGTTTATCGTCTGTATTTGATATTACCACAAAAACAGGAAATAAAGAACATTTTACTGCACGCGGAGGGATTAGTCCTGTTTCAGCAAATTTAGTTTTCGAGGGACCCATAAAAAAAGATAAAGCCTCCTTTTTAATCAGTGGTCGGAAAAGCTACTCCGATTGGCTATTAGCTAAAATTAACGACCCCACTATTTCGGCAAGTTCCGCAAAATTCTCTGATTTTTCAGCTTCTTTAAATTACGATACAAAAAGCTCTCAACTAAATCTGTTTACATATTACAGTAGTGATTATTTTCGCTTAGCCGACTTAAATACTTACAGTTATTTTAATATTGGGGGAGCCATAAATTACGGACATAATTTTTCAGAAAAAAAGCGATTAAATATTTCTGCTGTTGGATCAATATATGGATTTAACACTATCGACACCCAGTTTGAATCTACTGCATATGAACATAATTATCAGATATCTGATTATGAAGTTCGAGCAGAAATGGAGCAAGACTTAACTGATAAACACAACATAGTATATGGAGCAACATTAATATACTATAATTTAGACAGAGGAAGCGTTAGTCCTTATGGAAGTTATTCATTAAAAATTCAAACCGATTTGGGAAAAGAGCAAGCTGTTGAAGGAGCATTATACTTTACTGATAACTACAAAGTTAATCAACGATTAAGCACAAATATAGGATTGCGTTTTGGGGCTTTCGCTCCTATGGGCGAAAAAACTATTTATACTTATTTTGATAATTTACCCAAGGAAGATAAATACATCAACGATTCTATACAATATGCTGCCGGTGAGATAATAAAGTGGTATTTTGCTCCGGATATTAGGGCCGCAATAAACTACGAAACCGACCTAAATGGGAGTCTGAAAATTTCTTATAACAGAACACACCAGAATATTTTTATGCTAAACAATACTATTGCTATTGCACCAAATACTCAATGGAAATTAGCCGATTACTATTTAAAACCAGCTCAAAGTCAACAAATATCTGCCGGTATATTTAGAACAATTCCTAAAGGTGATTGGGAAACATCATTAGAGATATTCTTAAAAACTACTAAATATACGACTGAATTTAGAGACGGAGCAGATTTTATTGATAATCCAAACGTAGAACAATCGGTGCTTCAAGGAGATCAAGATGCCTACGGTTTTGAATTTCTAATAAAACGAAGCGGACATAGGCTTAACGGTTGGTTAGCCTATACATTCTCTCGAGCAATGGTAAGAGTTGCCAGCGAAAATTCTTGGGAACAAATAAATCAAGGAGAGCTTTTCCCTGCTAATTTTGACATTCCTCATGTTATAAATGCAATGATAAATTACAAGATCAGAAAAAGGATAAGTATTTCATCAACATTAACTTATCAAAGTGGAAAGCCTGTTACTTACCCTATCGCAACATATACTCTCGAAGAATTAAATTATATCGATTATTCGAGCAGAAACGAATACCGAATTCCTCATTATTTCCGAACTGATATTTCATTAAAGATTGAAGGAAATCTAAGAAAAGACAAGCTTATTCATAGTTCATTATTACTTAGTATTTACAACTTAACCGGTCGAGATAATCCTTACTCCGTATACTTCGATCAGGTAAATGGAAAATTATGGAGTTATCAATATTCAATTATAGGAGTACCATTATTTACGGCTACTTGGTTATTTAAACTTGGGAACTATGCTGCAGAATAAGATAATACTATATTTAATACCCTTAGTGTTTTTATCGGCTTGTATAAAACCATTTACACCGGACATTGACGGCAATGCTGCAACAAAAATAGTTGTTTCGGGTAAGCTTACCGATAAAGAAGGTTATCAGTATGTAACTCTATCCAAATCAATGCTACTCAACGAAACTGAATATGAATCACTTAGAAACTGTAGCGTTTATATTTGGGATGAAGATGGCAATAGATTTAGCATGACAGAATATTCAAGCGGCTCTTACCGTGTTTGGATGGATAAGGCAGACTTAAAAGTTGGAACAGCTTATCACATACAAATCTTCACCCCCGAAGGAGATGAGCTTATTTCTGAGCCCGACATTATGCCACAAGTTGCTAAAGCAAATTATCCAAGTTTCCAATTAGACAGCATTTATGGAGTATATAATAAATATACCAAAGGCTTACAATTCTCTATCGATATAGAGGGAAATGAATTTGATAGTAAATACTATTTATTTGAGTTAGAGGCCACTTATGAACATCATGCTTTATATGATCGTGAATGGTATTATGACTACGGGGTACATCATATTTTTCCTCCTGATTCTTCCTTATTCTTTTGTTGGACAACGGAAAAAGTTCCTGAAATATTTACACTTTCGACAGAAAATTTAGCTGAGAATAAATTTAAACATTTCAATTTACATTTCGTCACTTACCATCAAGAACATTTAAAATTTGGTTATAGTTTATTATTTAGACAATTAGGCTTATCGCGTGAAGCCTATTTATATTGGGAAAGTGTACGCTTAAACAATAATCAAAATGCTTCGCTTTACAGCAAACAACCTGTTGATACGCAAGGTAATATTAAGAATATTACTAATCCCAACAAGGAAGTACTTGGCTTTTTTAGCGCTTCTGCAATAAGTGAAACCCGTATTTTTGTGGAAGCACAACCAACAGAAACATATCCTTTGTGCATACCTATTGCACTTGACAGAATAGGATTTAGGAATATAGGACGTAGCGATTATCCTGCATTTTTAATGAATGATCCTCAAGGCAGCTATTTTATGATTTGGTTACCTGATCCTTGTGTTAATTGCGCCAGTACTCACGGCACAACCACTAAACCTAATTTCTGGCCTTATTAAAACCTAAGCATGAGAACTATAAAATACATATCGACACTTTTACTTTTTCTTGGATTAGGCTTTGGAAATATTCAAGCTCAAAATTTTAATTTTGGGAAAGAGAGTATTCAATTATTTACGGATCGCACCTTATTTGTGTGTGGAGAAAGTATTCAATATTATGCTCTTCTAAAAAATCAAAATAATCAAAGCAAAATTTTATATGTCGAGTTAATATTACCTGATGGTACATCCCTCGTCTCTCAAAAAAATATTGTTTCTGACAAACATAGTGTAGGAGAATTAGAAATTCCACAAAGTTTATTAACCGGAACATATTATCTTAAAGCATACACCAAGTATATGCGAAATTTCGGAGCGACAAGTTTTGAATACGTACCAATAAAAATTGTAAACCCATATTCCAAAGAATTTTTAAACGGAATAGACAAACCAATTTTTGATACTATTTCTTCCGTTAATACACCTCCAATAGAGAGCGAAAGTACGGATGGAATAAATTACAAAATTACCTTAAACACAAAGGAATTACAATATCTAAGGCAAGGATCTATCAGTATTATTCCCAGCAGTAGTTTTCAGATATCTAATTTTAATATAGAAAACAATAGTACTTATAGTCAGAAATATTATCCGGAAACACGTGGTTTATCTTTAAGCGGACAATTATTAGATAGTATAAGCAAAGAACCATTAGCTTTTAAAGAAATTACTTTATCCATTATAGATCAGAAAAACTTTATTCCAAACCTATCAAAAATAGATGGTCGTTTTTATTTTTCTCTTCCTGAAATTAAAGGCAATTACGACTTATTTATCAGCACGAAAAAAGAAGAAGGTGTTCACCCAATGATTTTAGTAGACAGAGATTATGATACAGAAATAATTGATTTACCTAATCCTCCTTTTAAGCTATCATCACAAGAAAGATTAACCGTACTAAAACTTGCTCAAACGCTTCAAATTAAAAGAAATTATTTTACAAAAATCGGCATACAAAAATTAGATACTTTTCTTACTCCCTTTTATGGAAAACCTAATAATATCTTATATTTAGATAAGTATATAAATATGGGAACTTTAGAAGAATATTTTACCGAGCTACCGGGTTTAGTCAGCATTAAAAATCATAAAAATAAAAAATCATTTAGTATTTTTAGCACTCTTCACGATATGTCTGTCTACTCTCCTTTAGTTTTAATAGATATGGTAGCCGTAGAAGATTATAATAGAATTTTAGCCGTTTCGCCACTTGGCATCGAAAAAGTTGATATCATTCCATTTCCCTATGTTTACGGGGACTTTATTTATGGTGGTATTATCAGCATTCGTACACGCAAAGGAGACTTTGGAGGTATAAGTCTGCCCAAAACAGGACTTTTCTTTAACTTCGATTTTATACAAGATAAAGTAGACAATCAGAATTCGGGGAAACTTAATCGTATTCCTGACACGAGAAACACCTTGTTTTGGAAAGTATTTTCTTTAGAAAACGAATCCTCTTTAGAGATTACTTTCAAAAAAGCATCTTCCTATAAAGATTATTGGATAATAATTCAGGGGATAGACAAAAATCAAAACATAATAATAAAAAAATATAAACTGAAATAGAATATAGGTTGAGGACAACTTTATAATTATAACAATTGAACTTATCCGCAAAATATTTAATAATTATAGTTAAACAAAGTGTTACAATAATTTAAATACTTGGAGCTTTCAGTATTATTAACAGAATGTTTTCCTTTAATCAATTTAATTGTTTAAACTGGGAATTATGCTTAAAAATAAAATTGTACCCTATTATTTACTTTCATTATTTTTTCTCCAAAGCTGTATAAAACCGTTTATCCCAGATATTGACAATGAATCGGCTTTGAAAGTAGTTGTTTCAGGAAAACTCACCAATAAAGAGGGTTATCAATTCGTCTCCCTCTCCAAATCAATTGCTTTGAAAGATTGGGAACATCAAGTACTTAGCGACTGTATAGTTAGTATTTGGGATGATAGTGAAAATGAATTCCCAATGGATGAATATTCAGACGGAGAGTATCGTGTTTGGATGACTAATGAGGATTTAAAAATTGGAACAGCCTACCATATTCAAATTCTCATGCCCAATGGAGATGAACTTGTTTCAGAGCCCGATATTATGCCGCAAGTTGCTCCGGTAAACATTCCAAATTATAAATTAGACAGTACCTTTGATGGAGCTTATAATGCTTTCACAAAAGGCTTACAATTTTATTTAGATATAAATGGGAATAAATCAGACAGCAGGTACTATTTATTTGAAATGGACGCAACCTATGAACATCATGCTCTATACGATCGAGAATGGTATTATGATGGTTCAGTACATCATATTTACCCACCGGATTCGTCTTTATATTTTTGTTGGACAACCGAAAGAGTTCCTGAGATTTTCACACTTTCCACCGAAAATCTATCAGAAAATATATTTAAAGATTATAATCTGCATTTTGTTACTTACCATCAACAGCATTTAACCTATGGTTATAGCCTTTTACTGCGTCAACTTGGCTTATCTAAAAGAGCTTATTTATTTTGGGAAAATATGCGATTAAACAATAATCAGAATGCTTCGCTTTACAGCAAACAACCTGTAGATACTCAAGGCAATATTAAAAATTTGACTAATCCGGAAAAAGAAGTGCTTGGTTTTTATGGTGCGTCAGCAATAAGTGAAGTTCGTATTTTTGTGGAGGCGCAACCAACAGAACCTTATCCAATATGCTCAGCTGAACCCTTAGACAGACTCGGATTTAGAGGAATTGACAGGAATGACTACCCTGCATTTTTATTGAATAATCCCATAGGCAGCTACTATATGACATTATTAGCAGATCCTTGTGTAAATTGTGCCAGTTCTCACGGATCAACTACTAAACCTAGTTTTTGGCCTAATAAATAATCAACTCTGCCAAAACTTTAAAGCAACGAAAACAATAATGGCAATAACCAGTAAAATAGTAGCTAAGATTGTAACATAAGGAAACAGGCTATACTCTTTAAACTCAGTAATATCTTCAAATTCCAGCAAAGCATTATTAGGTTCTAAATCGATATTATCAAAACGTCGTTGATTTTTATTGTAAGAATCCATAAAAGCAGCAAAAACTTCCAATAAACTTTTTGTTTGTAATTGTTTTTTACTTCGCTTAATCAAAACCAAATACTCATCCATATTTTCCTTACGAAGTATAAATCCTTCATCACAAAAGAAATCAATATTGTAAAGCATTTCAACCTCTCCATTAGAAATAAGCATTGAATTTGATAGAACTAAAATCTCCCAATTTCCTTTTTGAACTCGACCATCATTAACAATTAATAATTCGTTATTTCTTTCTCTAAAAATGTAAGTAGTTGCTGCCTGCTCCGTATTCGTAGTGTATAAAATCCACGAAAACTCAAGTAGTTTAGAGGGATGAATAGTATTCTGATGTAAGTACGATAAATGTTCTATTTCTTTTAGAACTTCAGTTTGATTATCAAAAAAAGATTGTGTCAGGTACATTAATCAGTCTTTCTATTTATATTGTTTTTATCACAACTTTAGTCGAATAAAAACGCTCAAATATAGTAAAATTAAACTTGATATAATATATGAATTTAAGCCTTATTTACCAAACAAATCGCTTGAGCGCTAACACCTTCTCCTCTACCAATAAAGCCCAGCCTTTCGGTTGTTGTAGCTTTTACTGAAATAAATTCGCGATCAATATTTAAGACTTTTGCAATATTATCTCTAATCTCGGGAATATAGCTTTGTATTTTAGGTTGTTGAAGAATTAAAGTTGTATCGATATTAGCGATACTATAACCATTATCTCTTATCAATTTATTTACATTCTCTAACAGCAACAAGCTGGAAACATCTTTCCACTTTTCATCTGTATCCGGAAAATGAGTTCCAATATCGCCCAAAGATAGAGAGCCCAATAATGCATCGCAAATGGCATGTAAAAGTACATCTGCATCAGAATGACCTAAGCTACCTTTCTCAAAAGGGATATTTACTCCTCCAAAAATTAGCTTTTCACCTTTTACTAAACGATGAACATCGTAACCCGTTCCAACTCTATAATTCATTATTTGCTAAAAATAAAAAAAGCCTTGGCAAGCACCAAAGCTTTTAGAAAATATTTTATTATTTCTTATAATTCGTACGATAAAGTAAAACGCAAAGTATTTTTTAATGGATTATTAGGATTAGTAGAAATAAGATAAGAAAAATCTAAGCCAAAAACATTATATTTAAGTCCGGCACCAAGTGTAAAATACTGACGGTTACCTTTTTCTGCCGATTCGTAGAAATAGCCGCCACGAAGGGCAAATTGTTTATCGTACCAATATTCTACACCTCCGGCAAAATTAATCTCTTGCATTTCCTCACTAAAAGGAGCATCGTAAAATGAATGCAACATACCTGTAATTACAGAAACGTTATTGTCGAGATAAGGCTCTATCGGATTTCCATCTTCATCAAGAACGGGAGGTGTTGGCACTAACAGTTTAGTAAGCTCAGCCGTTAAAGCTATCGTATTATAAGAATCCAATTCCATTTCGCCACTAAAACCAAAACGTAAATTAGTTGGAATAAAATCTTTTTGTGTACTGGAAGTATAAGAAATTTTATTTCCAATATTATTCACTGCCAACCCAACACTTACAGTAACATCGTTTCCTCCTATTTCAATCAGGTTACGATAATACATAGAAACATCAGCCGCTACTGAAGTACCGGCACGAGAATCAACTCCATTTATGTTTTGTCCAAGTGTAAGATTAGAATAAATAAATTTTCCGGTAACGGCAGCAGAGAAATTCTCACTTAATTTCCTCGAATATGCTAAATCAATAACCCACTCATTTGGTTTATATGTTCCTAATGATGTTCCTTCTTCATTTGTAAAAGTTATATTTCCTAAAGAAAAATAGCGCAAAGAACCTCCAACAGTCTGTTCGTCTCCCATTTTCTTATAAAACGAAACATAACCTAAACCAATATCATCAACCAAGCCCTTTAGCCAAGGCACATAAGATATATTAAATCCCATATCATCTTCGATAAAAGCAAGCTTTGAAGCATTCCAATAAATAGAATTACCATCGGGAGAAGTAGAAACACCTACATCGCCCATACCACCGGCTCTGGCATCAGGACCTATCATTAAAAAAGGAACGGCCGTTGTTATAGTACCAAAGTCGCGATCTTGCGCAAAAATCGAAGAAGTGCTCAAAAGTAAAACAGTTGAGAAAAGTAGTATTACTTTGTTTTTCATTATCAAATTATTAGTCATTTAAATATTGTAATAAATTAAATCTCTTTCAAAAAGTTCACAAAAATAACGAAATATTTAAGCGTTTAGTATTCAAGCTTGATTATCCTTTATTTTAAATATACCAATTTCGAAGTTTTACTTCTCTGGATGCCATTTTCATCGCTTAATTGCAAACGATAAATATACATTCCTTTCATAATCTTACTTCCATACTCATCAGTACCATCCCAACTAATATGATTAATACGTGAAGAATAAGGCATAAAAGTATCTTCTATATGTTTTACTAATCTACCATCAATACTAAATATATCAATAGTGAGCAATAGTTCTTGACCATCAGTATTTTGCTCAAACGAGAAAGTTGTTCTATCATAAAACGGATTAGGATAATTCATAACTGCCTCTAAAGCTAAATTTGCAGAGGCAGAAACATAAAATTTCAAATTTGCTGTTGAAGAGTTATTATAAATATCCCAAACTTTAAATGTTAACTCGTGCTTACCATCATCGAGTTTAGAGAATGGATAGCGAATAGTCCCACTCTGATATGTACCAATATCCGACTCATAATAATCGTTTAAGATTTTAATATCGGCGGCATTAACATCTAAAATTGCAGTAATATCGTGACCAATACCATTACCAATAGTATTAATTCCATTCTCGTCTCTAACTTTTGCCAAAAGAACAGGATTTTCGTTAGTCATTCCTCCTTCTATAAAATTTTCATCATTTAAAAAAAGTTCAATCTGTGGTCCTTCGGTATCTACCTGACTATTTTCATCGAAGCCTCCTATAATAATATCACGATTATATCCCGAAGCATCAGTATTTTCACTTGAAGCATATATAGATAATTTACCCAATCCATAATTGTACGCAATATCTTTTGGAACTACAAAAGAGAACTCAAAGTCACCATTTTTCACTTCTGCTTTCCCCTTATAAAGCACACTCTTTTGTAGATTAAACGAAAAGGGATCACTTCCGGGATCATTGGCAAGAGTGGTAATATTAGTTACTTTATCAAATACTAAGGGATACACATGTCCATTAAAACTGCTAAGTTTATTTCCATTTGGATCGTTTATCTGTCCCTTAATATTTACAAACGAAAGTGCTTTTAGAGTATCGTTATCCTGATTTACAGTCGACTCATTAATTTTAGTAATCTGAGTAAAATTTTTCGGAATACTAAATTTCAAAGCAGGATCGCCAAGCAAAACAAACTTCATTACATTAAAACCTGAACCACTGGAACGTTTAATCATCTTAAGAATATCTCCCATACGTATATAATCGTGATTAGGATAATTCAAAGCATAATTATAAAAATACTTACTCATAACAAAGTTTGAGCCGGCATAAGTGGCACGCGAAGTAGTAAAAAGAGCTATTCCTCCACCCTTTTCATTCAGAAAAATAAACTCTCCTGCCGAAACACGACTAGGATCATCATAACGAGCAAATTCACAAGTAGCAGTAAGAAATACAGGAAGTTTTTCTTTATTAGACCAACTTTCTATATCGGGCATATCCAAATATCTCTCTTGTCCCCAACCTGTCTCGCCTCCGTGACCGGTATAACTCAAAATTAGCGCACCTTTGTTAACCCGTTCGTTAATAGCTTCGTTCACTTTTGGATAACGCTGTCCGGCAGGAGTAGAAACCTGAGGAAAAGCATCGACATATATTTTATCCAAATTACCTCCCGGGAAAATAGTATCTACCATTTTAGCCAAATCATCTGCTTGACGGATATGCAAATTATTATCTTCATCATCGGCAACAAAACATATAACATTCCTCCAATCGCCATAAACAGCAGTATCTGAACTTGAATAATGCTTTATCTTTTCTACAGCCCGACTGGCTTCTTCGGTTGAAACTACAGGCAATCTACCAATTCCAATATCCACATCGTCGTAATACATATCGCCTTCATCGTTATCAAGAAAACCAAAATAATCGTCAACAGCTATAGAAATTATTGGATCAAAACTCTCAAAAGATTCATAGGTAGGAACCATATTGGTGTTTATTGCTTCTCTTTTCATATAATCGAATGATGCATCACCAAAAAGCAATAAATATTTCAGCGAGTTAGATTCTGAAGCCGACATATAAACGGAACGTACATAGTCTCTAATTGCTGTTATATCATGCGAAGCACTTGAATACTCATTATATATTTGATAAAGAGGCGTTACTTGTACTTTTAAACCGTCTTGACGATGAAAATCGGCTAAATCTTCGGCTTGACTAATAAACTGTTGTGGGCAAACAATAAGCATATCAATATTAGAAATTGCATGCAAATTCTGATTGGCAATCTTTTCTACAAATTCTGCACTATAAGCCATATTAGAGTCAAATGCTATAAACTCACGGAGCTTATCGGTAACAACTTTAAAATCAGCAGTTGTATTATTTAAATTTAATTGCAGACTTGTAACATCAGTTAAATTACTGATATCCCAAAGCATAGTCGAAGTATTAATATTAGCAATTGTAAACTTAGTAATTGCGTTATCGGCTACCGATTCAGGCGATCTAAAAGCAAGCTGATTATCTCCAAAGATTAATTGTCGTTTTACATTTATTTCTATATAATCCAGCCAAGCAACGGAACTGGAAAGTGGTCTATTATAATTTAAACCAATCTTTAATTCAGGGTCAGCCGTAAGTTGAAAATATTTCTCAAAAGTATTATCGTAAGCATAGGCAGGATAACTTCCTGTTGGTATTTTACTAATATTAACATTACCCAAACTCTGTTCATTATAGAGTAAATCGAAGGAGCTGGTAGAATACGACCGAGCTACCAATTCCACTTTAATAAATGCGGTAGAAGCCGGAACTAAATTTTCAAAATCAAAGCTGTAAGTATTAGAGTCGATAAATTCAAATTTATCGCCGAGCCAACGCCTACCGGAACCTATCAGATTATATGTTTCGTCTTCTATAAATGAATAATCAACAAATTCATCAATTTGGAAATCCGCTTCTTCTTCGGGCTGTAAAATATCACTTATACGTTTTCCGTTTTGATTACCAATATGCACATAATAAAAAGCATTACGATCGTAAATATTTAACTGATGTTCAAAAACATTTTTTGTTGAGTTATATTTCCAAGAATCAGGACCTTGCGCATAAAATAACAAATAATCTGTTGCATCAAATTTTCCATCACCACCAAGCTCAAGGCTTATAGCCAATTCAGGAATATCGGAATAACGAAAATCGGAATTTTTTTCATTTAGCATTCCTCCAAAACCATAAACAGAAATTTTTGCAGGATCTATATCTGTGAGTGAAATACCTGCATTTTGCAAGTCGGCACCGCTAATCTTAAATACTCCACTTTTATCTACTTTAAATTTATACCAATCGCCATCTGCCATTACCGATTCTTCGGCAAATGAAAATTCAGAGGGAGCTTCTTTTTCATTACTCTTCAGCAAATCAATATCCAAACTAAAAGAAGTCAGTAAGCTAAAAGCATTTAATATAGAATTTTTCCTTATCGGGATAAATTCTATTCGAGCAATTTTCTCAGATCCCACACTTTTAAAAGTTGTTTTAACCTGTATTTCGTCTAAAATATTCTTAAAAACAGGATGAAGTATCCCCTGATTTGATTTAGATACCAATTTAAATTGTTGATTACGTATGCTAACATTAATATCCTTAACATCCTTTTCAATTACAATATCGACACGGAAATACGGAACTAACCCATAAGGTCCATTAAAAACGGCATCATTAAAACTAAAAACAGGAATCTGTTCATTTTCAGATATATCCAAGGTATTTATAGCATTCCATACTATTTGAAAATCCTTTTGAACAGACTGTGCAAAAAGCATAGTATTCAACAATAAGAAGAAAATAAATAAGATTCTTTTTAGCATTTAGAGAATAATTTAGTCAATCCGTTGCTTTTAAATTTTGAAGCACAATAATAATCAATTTTTAAAAATTTAAAGCTTTCTATTTTTTAATTTAAACAAAGCTCATTTCCTTCTTAAACGAAATAATATCACATCTATTATTACAAAGTTTAAAGTGCCATTACAATAGAAGTTAATTCCAAACGTTAATTCTACATCAATATTGTTAAAAAAGGCTTATTTTTTCGCACAATAGTGCTTATGAATACGAAAATAATTTGTATTATTGTTTCTTAAAAATAGATCTCAAATAGTTGATTAACGCTATGACCAGAAGATTTGCTACATTCATCACTCTAATATTCCTTGTAATTACTACAGGAGATGCTTGGTCACAAGACGTTACTGTATCGCAGTTTATTGCAAATCCCATGTTTACCAACCCTGGCTTTGCCGGTTCAAATCTTGGTCCTAGAGCTAATATTATGTACCGTAATCAATGGCCAAATCTTCATACTAGTTTTGAATCCTATTCTGTTTCTTATGATCAAAACCTTGAATTTATCAATTCTGGATTTGGGGCGTCATTTATGTCGAGCAAAATTGGTGGGGATGCGTTGGTTACAGCAACTATGAGTGCTTATTACGCATATCAATTTCGTCCTTCGGCCGATTTAAATATAAATTTGGGAGTAAGAGGCACATATTTTCAAAAGCGGCTAAATTGGGGTATTGTTAATTCTTCTCCTGTTTTTGATACAATAAAAACTATGATTGGAACTGGAACTGGAACTGAAACTCCAAATACTACCGTAAAGAATTACGATATAAGTGTTGGGGCGGTTTTCACTTACAAAGAAAATATTTTTGGCGGATTCTCAGCAGAACATCTCAACTCGCCTGATATTTCTTTTTACGAAACTGATACTTTAACAAACTTAGGCTTAAAAACTTCATTCTTTGCAGGTGTAAATATCGATATTCGTAAAAAAGCTGTTCGAGGAACTTATTATGTTCCATTTATAATTACGCCAACAATATATTATCAAGGACGTACCGGCTTTCAACAACTAAGTATAGGAACTTTTCTTACTCGTGGGAGTATTTTTACCGGAGGATTCTACCGCCTAGATTTTAATAATGACGCTGCAGTAGTAGCAATAATTGGGGCACAATACAGACAATTAGTTTTTGGATATAGTTTTGATTATACACTTTCATCAGATTCTACTTTTAATGGTGGTGCACATGAGTTAACTTTGTCCTTTCAAATAAATAATGGATTACATAGAAAATCGAGATCGATGAAACTTGGACCGATATCATCGCCCAGTTTTTAAATGATAAACATAAAAAAAAGAATTATTTTAAAAAATCTAAATAATGTACACATTTCGAAAAATAGGAAGTTTAGTTTTAATGGCAGCACTTATTGTTGCCATGGGATCTTGTGGAAAGAAAAAAAATGAATCACGCACCACAGGATGGAAATATAACGACCCCGATAATGGAGGATTTGAAGTAGCCAAATATGTAGAACAAGAAGCAGGTCCCGGCTTGGTTCTTATAGAAGGTGGAACTTTTGTTATGGGAGCTACACAAGACCCTACCATCTTTACTAGAAATAATCAACCTACAAGAATCACAGTTCGTTCTTTTTATATGGATCAAACTGAGGTTTCTAATATTGATTATTTGGAGTATTTACATTGGATAAGACGTGTTTTTTCTACATATCCCGAAGTCTATAATAAAGCACTTCCCGATACATTAGTTTGGCGACAACGTCTTGCCTATAATGAGCCTTTAGTAAGTAATTATTTGCGTCACCCTGCTTATAAAAACTACCCTGTGGTTGGTGTTTCTTGGGTTCAAGCTAATGATTATGCAAAATGGCGTACAGATCGTGTAAACGAAATGCGTTTAATTGATGAAGGAATTATAGGATTAGATTTAAACCAAGCAAATGAAAATAATTTCAATACTGAGGCTTATCTGTTAAATCTATACAAAAGCGAAGTTGAAGGTAAAAAACCAATTGAAAACTTATCCTATAACCCGGAAGATCCTAATAGTCAAGAATTTCGTCCCTCTCGTTTAGAAGATGGTATCTTATTACCAAGCTATCGCCTTCCTACCGAAGCAGAATGGGAATATGCAGCTTTAGGATTAATTGAAAATTCTGATTACGAAAGAATTAGTCAGAGAAAACGTTATCCTTGGAATGGAAATTATGTTCGTACAACCGACAAAAAATATTATGGCACTTTTGTAGCTAACTTCAAACGTGGTCGTGGTGACTATATGGGTGTTGCAGGTGCACTAAACGACGGGGCGGATATCCCTACAGAAGTTGGCTCCTACTATCCCAATGACTTTGGGTTATTTAATATGGGTGGAAATGTTAGCGAATGGGTAATGGATGTTTACCGTCCAAGTACTTTAGATGACTGGGACGATTTAGGATCCTTCCGTGGAAATGTTTTCAAAACACAAGTTCGCGATCAAGATGGATTTATCACTCAAAAAGATTCATTAGGCAGAATTCGTTATCGTGAAATAACTGTTGCAGAAAGTGAAAATCGTAAAAACTATCGTAAAGCAAATAATATTGATTATTTAGATGGTGATTTTGCATCTATTGCAAATGTTGATAAGTGGAGTTCAACAGATACTACCAGCATGTACAATTTCGGTAGCTCTTCTTTAATTAATAACGAAGCAAGAGTATACAAAGGAGGTTCATGGAAAGATGGAGCTTATTATCTTAGTCCCAGTGTGCGTCGTTATTTAGACGAAAATGAAGCTACAGATTATATTGGTTTCCGTTGTGCTATGGACAGAGTTGGAAGTCCTATGACAGGTAGAAAATAAAAAAATAAATAATTAAATACTAACCCCATTGGCGCAGGCGAATGGGGTTAATTTTTATATAATATGCAAATTAAAGACCTATATACTGTATTTCTTAAACATCCTAAAATCTGTACCGATACACGTAAAGATTTAGAAGACAGCATTTTCTTTTGCCTCAGCGGAGAAAACTTTAATGGAAACAAATTTGCATCTATAGCTCTTGAAAAAGGAGCTGCATTTGTTGTTATTGATGACAAGAAATATCTTCAAAATGATAGACGATATATATTTGCTAATAATAGCTTAAAGATGCTACAACAACTAGCAAGCTATCATAGGAAACAACTCACAATTCCGGTTATTGGAATAACCGGCACAAACGGGAAAACCACAACTAAAGAACTAATTACCACTGTTTTATCTAAAGAATTTAATACTACAGCAACTCAAGGCAACTTCAATAATCATATTGGTGTACCATTAACGCTACTTCAAATAAATAAACATACAGAAATTGCCATAATAGAAATGGGAGCCAATCACCCTGGGGAGATTGAATTTCTTTGCAATATCGCACTACCAAATTTTGGCATAATTACAAATATAGGCAAAGCACATTTAGAGGGTTTTGGATCTTTAGAGGCAATAATTAAAACCAAATTGGCATTATACAAATCGGTTGCAGCTCAAAAAGGAAGCGTTTTTGTTAATTATGATGACGCACTATTGAAAATTGAATCTAAAAAACTAACTAACTTTTCTTACGGACAAGATAACAACTATGATTTTCACGGACTTATTTCTAAAGAGTTTCCATTTTTACAATTAAAATGGGGATTAAAAAACAAAACAAACAAATACACTATAAAGTCTAAGCTTTTTGGAAATTATAATTTTTCAAATATTATGACAGCTGTTTCGGTTGGACAATATTTTAAAATTTCACCCGAAAAAACCTCAACCGCTTTAGAGAATTATATACCTCAAAATAATAGATCTCAATTTATTAAAGGAAAAAATAATGAATTGATTTTAGATGCTTATAATGCCAATCCCGAAAGTTTAAAATTAGCTTTAGCAAATTTCTCAAACGATAAACATCCTAAAAAAGCTATTATTTTGGGAGACATGTTTGAATTAGGGAAATTTGCCTTTCAAGAACATAAAACTATTCTCGATTCAATAAAGTTAGAATCTTTTAAAACAATAATCTTTATTGGTCCACTATTTAAGCAATTTGAAAAAGAATATCGAGATTTTCATTTTTTTGAAAATACGACAGAACTTATTAATAATATTTATTCTTTGAATATTAATCAAATGCGAATTTTGATAAAGGGATCTCGTGGTGTTAAACTCGAAGTTTTACAAGATTATTTAATCTGATGAAAACCTATAATGTCATCGGAATTATGTCGGGAACTTCTCTCGATGGTTTAGATTTTGCTTATTGTAAGTTCTCGTTTAAACAAGGTAAATGGAAGTATCAGATACAAAAAGCCGAAACAATTCCGTATTCGCCAAAATGGGGAAAACGCCTAAAAAACTTACCCAAAGATAGTGCTTTAGAATTTGCACAAACAAATACTGATTACGGTCATTATATTGGAGAAATGGTAAGTGCATTTATTAGTAAACATAAACTTGAAGTCGATTTTATCAGTAGTCACGGACATACTATATTTCACCAACCAAAAC
Source organism: Bacteroidales bacterium (assembly GCA_021157585.1). Taxonomy (NCBI): domain Bacteria; kingdom Pseudomonadati; phylum Bacteroidota; class Bacteroidia; order Bacteroidales; species Bacteroidales bacterium. The sequence continues at coordinate 18,892 of JAGGWH010000094.1, forward strand.
TTAGATTTACAAGTCAGATTGGTGATGGAGCATCTATTGCTGCCGAAACAAGCTTAGACGTAATTTGCGATTTCAGAAGCTTAGATGTTGCACTTCACGGACAAGGAGCACCATTAGTTCCTATCGGAGATCGGGAATTATTTTCAGAATTTGACTACCGATTAAACTTAGGTGGTTTTGCTAATATTTCCTTTGAAGAAAACGAAAAAACATTGGCTTTTGATATTGCACCTGCAAATATTGCTTTAAATTATTATGCCGAAAAGATTGGATACCCATTCGATAAAAATGGTGCTATAGCAAAAAGGGGAGAGCTAATTCCTGAGCTTTTACAAAAACTCAATGCGCTTCCTTATTATCAAATAAATGGTTCAAAATCTTTAGGTAGAGAATGGTTGGAAACCGAATTCTTGCCTTTAATTGATTCCTCCTATCCTATTCCAGATGTTCTAAGCACTCTAGTCCATCATTTAAGTCATCAAATTTCTTTAGTAATTGATAAATCAACAAAAAAAAATGCTCAAATTCTTATTACTGGTGGTGGAGCTTATAATTCTTTTTTAATAGAACAATTAAGAAAAAAGACAAAAATAGAAATTATCATTCCTTCGGATAATCTCATTCAATTTAAAGAAGCGCTTATTTTTGCTTTCCTTGGTGTGCTGAGAGTGGAAAACCAAATCAATACTTTAAAAGAAGTTACTGGAGCAAGAAGAGATTCTATTGGCGGAGCCATCTATAAAGGCAAATAAAGGGTCAGGTTAAAACTTGGATTACGGTAAATTTAGGCAAAAAATATTCTTTATCCGTTTCCTTTTGTCTTGACACAAAAGAAAGCAAAAGTCAAGACTGATTTTTAATAACAAT
>JAGGWH010000095.1 GCA_021157585.1 Bacteroidales bacterium
AAACACTTTTTATTTTCAAAACACTCAACAGCAAATTCGTTTTTTCACTAAATTGCAGCTTGTACAGCTAAAGAGATAAAGCGCAGGAAGCTCTTTTGAAAAAATATGGGAGTTTTTGCGTGGACTCCCGTTGTGTGCAAGCTAAAAAACGACTACCGTAATGACTTTTAGGCATAACTATTGGTCATTACGATAATTCGACTTATCTTTGTAGAAAAAAGAAATGTATCAAAGAATAATTGAAAATACTATAATAGATAAAATTGGAAATGGAAAAGCAATTATAATTGTTGGGGCAAGACAAGTAGGAAAAACCACAATAATAAAAAAAATACTCGAAGGCCAAGAATATTTGTTTCTTGATGCAGACGACCCATCAATTAGGCAATTACTTTTAAATCCTAACACAGAAGAAATCCGAACAATTTTAGGGGAAAACAGAATTGTTTTTGTAGATGAAGCACAGCGAATAGATGGTATAGGATTAACACTTAAAATTATTACTGACCAATTTAAAAATGTTCAACTATTTGTTTCCGGTTCATCATCTTTTGATTTAGGGAATAAATTAAATGAACCACTAACAGGTAGGAAATGGGAATATGAATTGTTTCCAATATCGTGGGAAGAATTTGAAAAAAAAGAAGGTTTTGTAAAATCAGAACAACAAATAGAGAATAGATTATTATTTGGATTTTACCCGGAAGTTTTAAATAATAAAGGTAAAGAGAGAACAATATTAAAAAACCTGGTAAGTAGTTATTTGTATCGCGATATTCTCTCATTTTCAGAAATCAGAAAACCCGAAATCTTAGATAACCTTTTATTAGCACTTGCATTACAAGTGGGAAGTGAAGTCAATTATAATGAACTTGCAGGAACAATAGGAGTAAATAAAATCACTATTCAAAAATATATTGACATTCTTGAGAAAGGATATATTATTTTTAGGTTGAACAGTTTTAGCAGAAATTTAAGAAACGAGATAAAAAGAAACAGAAAAATTTATTTCTACGATAATGGAATAAGAAATATGATTATTGGAAATTTTAATTCTCTTAAATTAAGGACAGATGTTGGAGCTCTTTGGGAAAACTTCCTCATATCAGAAAGGAGAAAACAAAATATTTATAAAGATACATTTGCTAGAATATATTTTTGGAGAACCAAACAACAACAAGAAATTGATTTTGTAGAAGAAAAAGACGGAAAAATCTATGGATTTGAATTTAAATGGAAAACAAAATCAAAAATAAGATTACCAGAAACATTTATAAAAACTTATAACGCAGAAGCAAAGATAATTGACAGAAGTAATTTTAGAGAATTTGTAATAATATAAAAAGCCAGTGCACAATAAATAGGACTCTGAGCGGTCTGCAAGACCTAGCGATGAGTCTGTGTTGAACTACACCCGCCAAATTTCGAGTTATGTACTTAACGAAGGTTTTTATTGTTTTTTATAAGAAATAATATTCGCGTTCTTGGAAATAATGTAGGTTTTTGTGTTTAATCCGGTTTTGTCAACAAACAAAATAATTTGTTCTACCCCTCGCTCGGCTTAATCTCCAGATTAAGCTTAGCATGGGTTGACCTTCATACCTACCGGTAGATATGCTCAAATTGTTTATGTATGGTAAAATCAAAGCCAATTATTTTGTATATTCGAGTGACTTAAACATAGACTATTAATGTGATAAATTTTAATGATAATAGGAGTTGATGTGTAAACTCTTATTGTGGTGCATTTAAAAGAGAAAATATAACATAATAATTTAAAATAAAAGGAGAAATTAAAATGAAAAAAGTAACATTAGTATTAATTGCAGTTTCAACTTTAGGCTTATTCTCTTGTGGTGGAGATAGTGAGAGTAAATCGGCTACTCAAGAAAAAAACACTAAAACAGAAGCTGTTAAAACAGAAGTTGCGGAAGCAGCAACTACTAAAGTCAATGAAGAAAAAAATATCTACGTAAAAGATGTGCTTCTGAAAAACATGGATCTTAAAGCTACAGAAAACAAATTCTCGCAAGAAGATTGGGATAGAATTTCAAAAACCTGTGATGCTTATAGTGAGTTTAAAACAACAACAGAAAATGAAATAGCTTCCCACGAAGAATTAGATAAATTCTTTAAAAGTCAAGGCTATAAAGATTACCAAACGGCTAAAGAAGATGTTCAAAGATTTGGCGATTTATTTGAAGTGACTGTTGCTTTGCCAACCAATTTTGGGTCTTTAAATGGGATTAAAAAACTTTATGGAGAAGAGCAATTTATTAAATCGTGTAAAGAATCGGGCGAGATATATAACGAACTAATGCTAACAGCCGAAGACCTCAAAAATATTGAAAAGTATAGTAAAGTTATAGGAGAAGCTTGGGCATTGAAAGGCATTATAAATGTATCAGAGGAAATTTATCCTTTGTAATGAATTTATCATAAGTATTAAAACTATTAGTTGGTATTAGACTTCTTGTAGATTAAATAATTAGTATTGAGGATATTAAATAGGATGTGTATTCGTTAAATACGTTCGCTTATTTTGTGAAAAATGATAAAGATGAGTACGCTTTTTGAAAAAGCTTATTTATTCAATTTAACTTATTCGGGAAAAAAGATGCTGATTAAAAGTTATTAAAAATGGTGCTTACAACACTTATGTTGAATATATAAAAGAGATGCATGAAAAAATTAATCAAATTTGTTAAACAGATTGTAGGTTTTGTTGTCATAATACTTTTATCTCTACAAAATATACAAGCGCAAGAGAGTACAAAAATTAGCGAGTTGTTTCTTATGGATGCTGCTCCGGATTACGAATCGGCTCCTTTTCCCTACGATTTTACCTCAAGCGATATAAAAGATTTTTTCAATCCCGAAAATAGTGGAAAGTATCCGTCTACTAATTTATTCGATGGTTATTTTAAAACTTGTTGGCTTGTGGGGCAATCAAAAACCGATAAACAATCGACACTATACATTAAAATACCAACAAATATTGCTTTGGAGAATATCATTTTAAATATTTTTTCGGGCTATGGAAAGAGCGAACAGCTGTATTATCAAAACTCGCGACCAAAGAAAATTAAGCTGTCTTTATTTTCTGCATTTTATCCCGAAGGTTTTAGTACCGAGGTGGGTAGTTTGTATATTATTAAAGAAATCCCTTTGGATAAAAATATAGAATTATCAGATACTTTCGGATTACAGTCTTTTCCGTTAAATTTAGATAAAAAAGTCTTACTCGATTTTCAGAAAAAAGCTTCTGTAGCCTGTAAATCCTTTTCCGGAGAGAGTTATAATCGATTTTCAGAAGTGGTTACTCCTAAAACATTTATGCCTTCTTTTATTTTAAAAGTGGAAGTAATAGAAAGTTATTCAGGAACAAAATACGATGATATATGCATTTCCGAGCTGTTTTTCAATGATCGATTTATTACTTCATATCCGGATAGATATAATGAAATTAAAGATGTTTATATAGAAAATGATAATACTTTATTACTCGATTATGAGAGCAGGAAGGCTGTTGTCATTTATAATGATACATCTTCGGTTTTTACTATGGTAGATTGGCCTGAAAGCTCAAATTGGGCTATTTTACATTTCGTTCCAAATGATGAAGCGGGAGAGGGCTCGCGTATGGAAGAATATTACTCATTAATAGATTTAAAACAGGGCAAAATAGTTGATGCTGAATTTGAGAAATGCACAGGAATATCTCTTATGTTTCAATCAATTGAAAAAGAAGAAAGTGGTAGAGTATATATAAATTATGATGGAGAATATAAGATAGAGTTAAAATAAAAATCATTTTCTATGTTAGAAGTGATTTTTTACGTATTAATTTTATCTATTGGAGTCCCGGATTTAAAATGAAGATCCATTTGAGGGAACGGAATATTGATGTTGTTTTCTGCAAACTTGCGATTAATAATTCTTCGGATATCACTCTTCACTTTTTCAATTCGGAAAATATTTTTGCTAAAAAATAGTAGTTGAAAATCGAGGGAGGAATTTCCAAAATCCAATAAGCGCGCATCAAGTGCATTATTGTTAGTCACATCAGGATGTTCAAGTGCGCTGTCTTTTAAAATTTGAATTACCAAATCAACATCGCTTCCATAAGCAACCCCAACTGTTATTATAAAACGGGTTAACTGCGATTGGTGGCTCCAATTGATTACTTTATTGGTTGTGATTAAGGAGTTGGGTATAATTACCGAGATATCATCTCTATTCAAGCCTTCTGAAGTTCTTAGTCCAATGCTTTGAATTTTTACCACATCGCCATCAATTTCTAAAATATCCCCCACTTTTATTGAGCGTTCTGAAAGTAGAATAATGCCGGAGATAATATCATTAAAGGTTTGTTGTAGTCCTAATCCTACACCAACAAGAAGAGCGGCAGATCCTGCAATTAAAACCGTAACCTTAATCCCTACGGTTTCTAAAAGTAAACCAATAGCTGCAACCCAAACGATGTATTTTATAATTTGATAAAGAGCGTAGGTATTTCCAATATCAAGTTGTGCAGATTTCTGTTTACGAAAGAGTGCTTTCTTAATCAGCCAAAGAATTAGTTTGGTGGCCAAATAGATAATTAAAATAGCAAGCAGAGTATAGACTTTAATCTTGTTGTCACCAATTGTGAGCAGGTCAAAATCCAAAAAATTCGTTATCGATTCCATAGCATTTCAATTTCAGCAAAGAAGACTAAAAGTACTAAATAATTTACTTACTGTAAATCTAATAATCGGAAATTGATGCTTGTGTAATCTTAAACAAAGACTAATTCAGATTATATTTTTAAATACAAAAGGTTTAAATCTTTTTTGCTGGCTTCTAATTCGCTAAAAATATTGTTTTTAGTATCTTCAAATTTGCCTTTCAATTCTGTAAATAAATTATCGTAATAATTGATACCTTCTTTTAGGTTTTCAACAAAATTAAATAAGCTCTTTTTTTCTTTAGCTGTTGCAGAAACTGTTGTATTTTCAATTTTCTTTTTCAGAAAATCGATATAAATTTTTAACTCCTTGATAAACATATTTGGCCTATCCGTGCGTGAAATTACATTGACTCTTCCGTAAATATGATCCACCATTTCTTTAAGACTCATTTGTCTTGAAAAGTAAGCCATATTGGGTCCAGGGCAAACAGAAACCCCTGTGCCCTCCACTTTGGTATCCATATTATTAACAAGCAAAGCAGACGTTCCTAAACCTACGCAAATACAAGATTTTTCTATTATAGAATTATACTTCTTTTGATATTCTTTTTCCGGAAGAGCTTCTTCGTTTAGTTCTTTTAGTTTTAGTCGTTGATATTGACGCGATGCGGTACAAATGCTTTTCTCGGTGAATTCTTTGTTCAAAGCAACAAATTTCTTGGGACATACGCTACCGGGATTTCCCGCTGCCGCTAAGGCAAGCTTTTCAACATCTTTAGTGTTTCCCCTTAGGCTGTTAAAAGGTACGCCTAAAGGAGAAATACCGCTTAAATATAAGTCTTCTTCTTTGGCTTTTATTAGCTGATCTAAAGATGGCTTGTCTATGGTTACTACTTCGGGAACCAAAAGAAATGGTGTTCCCCAGCCTACGGAACTTATTTGATAATGATCTATTAAAAACTGATGTTCTTCTGCGGTACCAACTCCACCTTGAGCCGTAATAATAAACTTCATCTTTTCTTTTGGTATAATACGATTTTTAGCTGCAAGTCCTTGTGCTAAAACCTCATTTGCCAAGCGGTAAAGTTTTTCTTTATTTTCTTTAAATTCTTCTAAAACGGGCCCAAGTAAGTGACCTTCGGTAGCAAAAGCATGTCCGCCACAATTAAGTCCCGATTCTATTCTATACTCAGAAACCCACAAACCTTTTTTTGCAAAAAGCCTACCTTGTATTAAAGCCGATCTGTAATCGCTAACCTTTAAAATAATTTTCTTTTTTATTTCGCCTTTTTCATTGGGATAGAAGTCTTCAAAATTCTCCATATAACCATAGAGTCGTGGATTCATTCCGGCAGAAAGTACTATGGAAGAATGTAAATCGCTATTTGCAAAACCACGAAGTGCAGCATGGGCATCATTATATTCCGTTGGAAGTTTTTCTCCTTTAAAATAATTATCCTTATCAATTTTGGTCATAATATTTACATCAATACTACCCATTGATAAATTATTTTTTATCCAACTTCTGATTTCTTCTAAGTTAAAATGTTTTGCTGTCAGCTTCTGAAACTCTTGTTTTAATGTGGAATTATCGGGAAGGAGATTGAAATATTTTTTTAGTTCTTGTGCTTTTTCATTGGTCGCATTTTTTATTTCTTCAAATTTCTTTTCCGCTAATTCGTTAATGAGATTTAGGTAGGAAGTAATTCTTTTGGCTCTGAAATCTTCAATTTTATCTGTGATTTCTTCGTAAGGAAGCTTAAATTTTTCACTATACATTTTTCTTAGTTTTTCAAGAAGAATATCATCAACTAAAGAAATTACAGAATCAATACCAAACTGAGAAACCTTTAATGGCGTGTCAATAGTAAAGGCGATGCCCATAACGGGAATATGAAATGAATGAGTTTTTGACATAGTTTATTTTATTTTATACGTTTGATAAAAATCTAGAGGTTTTAAAAAAAGAGCGCTAATTGGCTCATCTTTTAAGCTTTCCGAATTTATCATCATGTTTTTTAGAATATTTTGGAAAATATTCGACAGCTAAATTAAACAGTTCTACGGAACTGGCATCAAAGATTCACAGTATTTAACAAATGAATAGTTAAAAGAATAAGAAATAAACAATAGAGGAAGCCTGAGAAATAAAAAAAGCCTCCAAAATAGGAGGCTTTATATTCTAAATAAAACTGAAACTATTTTTTCAGTTCATTATATTCTTTAATAATGGTTTCGATATCGTTAATGGTATATTCTCCATTAGCAATTTTATCTGCAACAGGCTTACAATCGGCAAATAATTTAGCACCGCCTTTTTTGAATTTTGCTAAGCGAATATCGTTGGTTGGCATAAGCTTACCGTTTATACCAATATAATGAACAATCTCTCTTTTTCTATCCACTTCTTCGTAATATTCATAATAAGAAGCTTTCCCATCAATAAGAACCAATAAATAGGCTTTACCCATAGAAGGAAGTTTTTTAGAAACAAATTTAAGTCCGTTAAATCCATATTCAGGAAATGTACCCGCTTTATAGAGTTTAAACTTTGTTTTCTTACCTTCTTTTTGAATATCAGGGTGAGCAAAAGAAATACGACTGGCAATAGCCCAAGGGTTGTGAATAAACATTTTAGATTCAATTCTTTCGCCATCTTGTGTAATTACATAGCCAAGGATTTGTTCAGAATATGCTTCTGGTGTGTACCAATCTTGTGCATTTACAG
>JAGGWH010000096.1 GCA_021157585.1 Bacteroidales bacterium
GTTTAATTGATACGGTATTTTATTTATCTATAAATTTTCTAATAATATTTCTTCTACTGTTTTCTCATTATCAGAGAATAAAAGCATTTCGATACCCATACTTTCTAAAGCGGCTTTAGCTTTTGGACCAAAATCAGAAGATAATAATTTGTTTACACCTAAATTTACTACTTGTTCAGCTGCTTTTGGACCAGCTCCTCCTGAAGCATCTTTAGCTTCATTTTCGTAGAAATTAAATTCTTTGCTTTCTGAATCGTATACGGCAAAAAAAGCACCACGTCCGAAACGAGGATCCATTTTTGAAGCTTTATTGTTTTCTAAAGAGGTAATTGCAATTTTCATAATTTTAATTTTTATGTTTTTGTTGATTTTTAATTTTATTTATATTGGTGTAGTGTGCAGAATTCTCTCGCACATAATGTACTTGGCATTCGTTGCATACAACAGATTTACATGGTGTTCCGGCTTGGTGCTTTTGTCTTCTGCCACAGGCAGGACAAATGCAATAACCTAAATCGCCCATTGCATTTCGTGGGTTTGGTGGAGTATTAACAGCCTTATTTAGTGTGCCATTAATATGTTCTATATTTTTAGAATGACAAACGGGACAACTTTCTCCGGTATTATTTATGGTTCCTCTAAAAGTTGTGTCGCAAGTTAAACACCTGAACCATTCGTGCTCAAATACTACATTTCCACCTGCTACGTTAAGCACTCTGTTTTCTATTAAAGCTTTGGCCATTTTAATTCGTGCCGCTTCGTAAATACGAGTAAAAGTTGGACGAGAGACATTCATCTCGTTAGCTGCTTCTTCTTGGGATAGCCCTTTATAATCTGCCAAACGTAGAGATTCATATTCTTCAAAAAATAGTTGAATATCCTGATCTTCATCCAGATTTTTTCTTAATGGGCGAAATCCATAACCAACGGGTGGTTTTTGTAATCTTCTATGTCGTTTTGGTCTTGGCATTCTAAAGCATATTATTCTCTTACAAGAGATTCGTTTGCAAAAGTAATGCACATATGTTCATTACGCAAATTTTTTTTACCTTTTTATTAAAGGGTGTAAGGTGTTGAAAAACAACCTTATGTGTTGAGGTTTATACTCTTTCTTTGATAAGTCCTTTTCGGTAAGCGGCTAAAAGCATCTTTAAATCACCGACTTGTTCTTTTAAATCATTACCGATATCTGTATCTGCAACACGTTTTCTTTGGGCATTTGTTTCAATTATCTGTCGTGCTGAGACAATATCCAGATTGTTTTTTACCGCCTCTTCGATAGATTTAAAATGTTTATGCTCGACTAATATCAAGCCGTAGGAATTGTAAATTAAAGTATAGCCCGATAATCCCGTTACTTTTTGGTATGGTAGAGACATGCCACCGTCTATTACAAATAGTTTTCCATTAGCTTTAATAGGATTTTCGCCTTTTTTAGCTTTTACCGGAACATGACCATTAATGATATGAGAAATTTTGGGATCTAAACCAAAATCTTCAAATATCTTGTTGCAAGTGTCAACCTCGTTTCTGTATTTGTAGTATGGATTGCGTTTTTCTTCGTGAGTATTTTTATCAGCAATAAAATATCTTTCAAATGTGGCCATTCTATCCTTTCCGAATAGTGGAGAATATGGACCCGTCCATAAATACCACATATAAGCTTTATCTGCCGGATTGGCATTTGCTTTATTACAAGTAAAATATGCTCTTCGAGCGATAATATCCAGTTTGTCTAATAAAGCTTTTCCCTTATATTTTTTGTTGTCAATCTCCATCTCGTAAAAAGAGCCATCTTCATTCATTGGAATACTACCATGATACATTAAGTTAGAGTTGTATGTTAAATACATGCTTCCCTTGGCGTAAAGTACTTCTATATGTTTTTGTAATAACTCGCTTTTTCTAAAAGAAGACTGTAGTCTGTCCATTAATTCGTCTTCAGCTTTGCTAAGTTTATAAGGATCTTTTGGGTCGATTGTTGGAAAGAAAGTGTCAAGTAATTCATATTCTTTACCATCTATATTTATTGTGCCTTTTTCGTAATTAATTTTATCAAGAAGTAGGCGATCTTCCATTCCAAACTGTGGATTATCTTTTATTATTTGAGCTTCTATTTTAAACTGGATAATGGCAATGGCTTTATGCATTTGTTTAATTAACTCAATACTTTTTCCGTTTTTATTACCTGTACTTTTAGGTTCAAAAACATCTGCCGGATCAATTCCGTAATATTCCATAGCAAAAGTAGCTAAGGGGAGTAAATTAATACCATAAGCATCTTCTACAGTATCTAAGTTAATATAACGAGCACTAATTCTAAGTACAGTAGCAATAAGAGCTTTACAACCTGCTGCTGCTCCCATCCAAATAATATCATGATTTCCCCATTGAATATCTACGGAATGGTGATTTTGTAATACATCCATAACTTTTTCTGCCGATGGTCCACGATCGTAGATATCTCCAATAATATGGAGTCTGTCGATCATCAAGCGCTGAATAAAGTGCGAAATCTCAATAACAAATTCTTTTGCTCTGTCAATTTCAATAATGGTGCGTATAATCCCATCGTAGTATTCATACTTTTCTTGACCACTTTCGTTTAAAAGTTCATCAATAATATATGCATATGCTAAGGGCATTGTTTTACGAACTTTTGAACGTGTATATTTTGAAGCTGCAACACGCGCAATAATCGATAAGCGCTGCAAAGTAATCATATACCATTCTACTAAATCTTCTTTGCTTTCTTCCTGAAGAATCAATTCCATTTTTTCTTCGGGATAATAAATTAAGGTTGCTAACGCATTTTTCTCGCTTTTACGTAAAGCCATACCAAAAACATCTTCAATCTTACGTCTAACTACTCCCGACGCATTTCTTAGTACGTGGGTAAATGTTTCGTATTCTCCGTGTATATCTGTAAGAAAATGCTCAGTACTTTTTGGAAGACGCAAAATAGCTTCAAGATTTATAATTTCCATACTGGCTTTCTGAATACTGGGAAATCTCTCGGCTAATAATTCCAAATAACGTTTTTCTTTTAATAGCTCTTCGGTTGTAAACTCATTATTTGCCGTTACGCTCATAGCATATAATTTTAAAATGAATATTTTGATAACATCTATAAAGGAATAGAATAAAAATAAAGATTATCTTTACAAAGATGCTAATTTATGTTTTCACTACCAAATAATATCTTATGAATATTCAATCTAATAGTTTATTTAAACAGCTGATTAATAAAGGAATACTAAAACAGAAAGTGTATTCTAATAGCTTAGAGTCTTTTAGCCTTTTTAAACAAGAGGTTTTAAAGTTAACGGCAGAATACGCAGATGTTAAAGACTCGGATAAAATAGTATTTGAATTTACTGATAGAGGAGAGTTTGAATTTGAATTAAAGTTTGCCGGTGATATTTTAGTTTTCCTAATGCATACCAATGTATTTGAAATTCCGCGGCAGAACGAAATTATGAGAACAAAATATATTAAGCAAGATAAAAGTCGCTCGTATTGTGGACTTATCAATATTTATAATTTTATTGCAGATTCGTTTAAATACGATAGGGATAATGATTTGGGCTATTTAATTGGACGTGTTTTTATAAATAAAGAAAAACATTTTTTTATTGAAGGAAAGAAAGAAATAGGGATGATTTTTAACAATTTTGAACAGTCGGTTCTTGATGAAAAATCAGCTTACGAAATAGTAACTTCTGCTATTGAATACACCATTAATTTCGATCTTCTTCTACCTCCTTTTGAATCGGTTAAAATGGTAAGTGTTTATGATATTAGAGAACGTACCCGAAGTCTTTCTATGCGCACAGCCAAACGCTTAGGTTTTAAGTTTCAGTCTGATGAAAAAATAATAAAAGGGTTTAAGGAATAGAGAAAGGTTTGTTAATCAGTAGTTTAGTCTAAGTTTGGTTTTTGTTATTTATGTATAGTGGTGATTTAAATTTTCACCTTCTTTAACAAACTCAATCCGCAGATTTTTGTGTCATCTAAAAGCAATTTCTATCTTTGACATTCAAAATAGGGAAGATGGAAATATACAGTATAGAAACAGGTAATTTTAAACTTGATGGTGGCGCTATGTTTGGCGTAGTTCCCAAAGTGATGTGGAATAAAGTTTATCCTGCCGATGAAAATAACCTTTGCTCTTGGGCTATGCGTTGTCTTTTAGTAGTGGATGGAAATCGGAAAATATTGATCGATAATGGAATAGGCGATAAGCAAGATGCTAAGTTTTTAGGGCATTTCTATTTGCATGGCGATGATACCTTGGAGAAGTCTTTGGCAAAACATGGTTTTACACCTGATGATATTACCGATATGGTTTTAACGCATTTGCATTTTGATCATACCGGTGGCTCTATCAAATGGAATGATGGCAAAACAGCATTGATTCCCGCTTTTAAAAATGCCAAATACTGGGTAAGTAAAGCACAATGGGATTGGGCTATTCATCCTAATAATAGGGAAAAGGCAAGCTTTCTAAAAGAAAATATAATACCTATTCAAGAAAGTGGACAATTAAATATTGTGAAAACTGAAGGCGAAATTTACCCGGGCTTTCTATTGAAAATGTTTAATGGCCATACCGACGGACAAATAATTCCACATATCAATTACAAAGGAAAAACACTTGTTTATATGGCCGATCTTTTACCATCAACAGCACATATTTCTTTGCCTTGGATTATGGCTTACGATACTCGCCCACTAATCACTCTTGAAGATAAAAAATTATTTTTCAAAGAGGCCGTAGAAAATGATTATACACTTTTCTTTGAGCACGATATTTTTAACGAATGCTGTAGTCTGAAGCAAACAGAAAAAGGTGTTCGCCTAAACTCTGTATTCACACTCGAAGAATGGAAGAATTTGGTAAATAGTTAAAATGTTTAGAAACTAAATGTTTAAAGATAGAGGGTCTTTAAATTACCATTAAAGTTCGAATATCTTTATAAAAAAGTCGAATTTTTATTATGCTTACATAAGGAAAAAGTTTACATTTGAAGCTCGAATTTTGGATAAGGAATTAAAATAAAACAATAGTGTATCGTATAAAATCACAAATAGACACGAAATCAGATAGTTTTCAAGCAAACGAAAAAGCTTTTAAGAGTCTTTTAGATACGTTTCGCGAAAGAACTGCCGCAACAACAGATAGGGAAAATGATCGTTCGGTATTAAAGCATAAAAAGCGTGGTAAACTATTGGCTCGTGAGCGGATAAACCTTTTAGTTGATCAGAATACTCCGTTTTTGGAATTATCTACTTTGGCAGCTAATGGCTTATATGAAAATCAATTTCCTTCTGCTGGAATTATTACAGGAATAGGCCTTATTCAAGGTAAAGAATCTATCATTATTGCTAATGATGCTACAGTAAAAGGCGGAACGTATATTAAAGAAACTATTCGCAAGCATGTTCGTGCGCAAGAAATTGCGATGGAAAATCATTTGCCTTGTGTTTATATGGTCGACTCCGGCGGAGCTTTTCTTCCGGATCAAGCCAATGTTTTCCCAGATCGTTTTGATTTTGGTCGTTTCTTTTACAATCAAGCACGAATGTCAGCTGCCGGAATTCCGCAAATAGCCATTGTTATGGGAAGTTGTACTGCTGGCGGAGCTTACGTTCCGGCTATGAGCGACGAAACCATTATTGTGAAAGAGCAAGGAACCATTTTTATTGGTGGCCCTCCTTTGGTGAAAGCTGCTACCGGCGAAGAAGTTACAGCCGAAGAATTGGGTGGAGCCGATGTGCATACCAGTATTTCTGGCGTTGCAGATCATTTTGCTGATGATGATAGACACGCAATTTCTATTTGTCGCAATATTTTTGAAACACTCGAAAATAAGGAAAGGCAAAAGCTTGATATTGTTGATGTTGAAGAACCCTATTACGACCCAAAAGAATTATACGGTATTGCACCTGTAGATTTAAAAAAGGCTGTTGATGCGCGTGAGATTATTGCTCGTATTGTTGATGGTAGCCGATTTCAGGAATTTAAAGCGCGTTATGCCCCAACCATTATTACGGGTTTTGCTCATATAATGGGATTTCCCGTAGGGATTATTGCCAATAATGGCGTGTTATTTTCTGAAACTTCTTTAAAAGGAGCACATTTTATAGAGCTCTGTACAAGTCGGAATATCCCAATTATTTTCTTGCAAAATATTACAGGTTTTATCGTTGGTAAAGAATATGAACGCAAAGGAATTGCCCGAGATGGTGCTAAATTGGTTCACGCTGTTGCCAATGCCAATGTACCCAAATTTACAGTTGTTATTGGAGGCTCTTTTGGAGCGGGTAATTATGCAATGGCTGGTCGTGCTTACGATCCACGCTTATTGTTCATGTGGCCAAATGCCAAAATTTCGGTAATGGGAGGTGAGCAAGCTGCTGATGTTTTGATTCAGGTGAAAAAAGATCAACTCAAAGCGCGTGGTGAAGAAATGCCTCAGGAAGATATTGATAAGCTTAAGAAATCTATTTTAGAAAAATACGAAACAGAAGGTTCTGCATATTACAGCACAGCCCGTATGTGGGACGATGGAATAATTGATCCTGTTGATACTCGGAAAGTATTGGCTATGGGAATTGCTATGTCATTAAGTAAGAAATGGGATGAAACAAAATACGGTATTTTTAGAATGTAATTCTCTGCGTCTTGGCGTCTTTGCGTGATGTTTTTTCTCGCCAAGCCGTAGAGTCGCCAAGTTTTTTTAATTTGTGCATTTGTGGCCTATAAAAAATATTTATGAAGAAATTTGAAACAATAGAACTAGAAATAAAAAACGAAGTCGGGACCATTTGGCTTAACCGACCTCAAATTCACAATGCTTTTAACGAAGTAATGATAGCCGAGCTTATCGATATGTTCAAAGAAATCAAGGATATTAATGAAGTTAGAATTGTTGTTTTACGGGGAAGAGGAAAATCGTTTTGTGCTGGTGCCGACCTGAATTGGATGCGTAATGTAGCCAAATATTCTTATGAAGATAATTATGAGGAAAGTCTAAATCTTTCCAAATGCTTTTATGAAATCTATACTTGTCCAAAACCAACGATAGCCATAGTTCACGGAGCCGCAATAGGAGGTGCCAACGGTTTACTTGCTGCTTGTGATTTTGCTTATGCCGATGAAAATACAACCTTCTCTTTAAGCGAAGTAAAAATAGGAATTGTACCGGCTTGCATCTCTCCTTATGTTACTAAAAGAGTAGGAGAATACGGCTCTAAAGAATTGATGCTGACGGGAAAACGTTTTAAAGGCGAAGAAGCTGCTTATCACCGTTTGGTTAATAAATCTTTAGCATCGGATAAATTAGATGCCTATTTGGAAGAAGTTATTGCTCTGCTAAAAACGAGTGGACCAAAAGCAATGAGTCATTGTAAGAATCTTATTTATGATATTTCAAATAAGCTTACGCTTCAAGATGCTATTGGATATACCGCTAAAATGATAGCTGATATTCGTGCTTCTGAAGAAGGCCAAGAAGGAATGGCTGCTTTTTTGGAAAAACGTAAACCTAACTGGGTAGAGTAAATGATTTGTGATTAAAAAGAAACCACAGAGACACGATGACACAAAGCAAAAATAGAAAAAGAATACTGAAGAGTAATAAGAAATAAAAAACAACAACAATAAACTTCGTGTCTTTGTGCCTTCGTGGTAAAAAAATATAGAGTCACAGAGATATAAAGCAAAAATGGAAAAAGAATACTGAAGAGTAATAAGAAATAAAAAGCAACAACAATAAACTTCGTGTCTTTGTGCCTTCGTGGTGAAAAACAAAACTACAGAGGCTCAAATAAAAAAGGGAAAAACATAAGACTTTTAGACAATAAGAAACAGAAATGAAACTTTTCAATAAAATATTAATTGCCAATCGAGGGGAAATTGCGGTAAGAATTATACGTTCGGCGAAGAAGATGGGGATACAAACAGTAGCCATCTATTCTAAAGTTGATGCCGACAGTTTGCATATCCGTATGGCTGATGAAGCACATTGCATCGGCGATACAGCACTGGATGAAACTTATTTGAACGTTGATAAAATTATCGCGGTAGCAAAAGAAACCAATAGTGAAGCCATCCATCCCGGTTATGGCTTTTTAGCTGAAAACCCTAATTTGGTTGCTGCTTGTGAGAAAGCAGGAATTGTATTTATCGGACCATCGGTTAAAGCTATTCAATTGATGGGAAATAAAATCGAAGCCCGTGCTTTTGTTGAGACTTTGAATATTCCTATGACGAAGGCACATACGGGAGATTTAAATCATTTGCTTGAGGCTTCTAAGTCGATTGAGTTGCCTGTTTTGGTGAAAGCAGCAGCAGGTGGTGGTGGAAAAGGAATGCGCATTGTTCACGATTGGAAAGATTTAAAAGACACTATAGAATCTACGAGTAGAGAAGCAAAAGCTTATTTTGGTGATGGTGAAGTTTTTGTTGAGAAATATGTAGAGAATCCTCGTCATATTGAAATTCAGGTGATGGGTGATAAGCACGGAAACGTGGTTCATCTTTACGAAAGAGAATGTTCTATTCAGCGTAGATATCAAAAAGTAATTGAAGAATCTCCATCTCCAACATTGACCCAAGAGGTTCGCGAAAAGATGGGAGCCGAAGCCGTAAAAATTGCAAAAGCAATTGGCTACGATAATGCGGGAACAATTGAGTTTTTAGTCGATAATAAGCTGAATTATTATTTCCTCGAAATGAATACACGCATACAAGTGGAGCATCCCGTAACGGAGATGGTGACAGGAATAGATATTGTACGCGAGCAGTTATTAGTATCCGCTGGAAATGTTTTGAGTTTTTCGCAAAGTGAAGTAAAGCAAACGGGTCACGCTGTTGAAGCGCGTATTTATGCTGAAGATCCTGAAAATGATTTTCTTCCTTCTCCTGGTCAAATGACTTTGTATCAAGAACCTCAAGGCGAAGGAATCAGAATAGACAGCGGAATAGAAAAGCCCGTTGAGGTCAAAAGCTTCTTCGATCCCATGATTAGCAAATTAATTGCTTTCGATTCTGATCGCGATTTAGCAAGAAAAAGATTGCTTCAAGCTTTAGAGCAATATCATATTCATGGTATTAAAACCAATATTACCTATTTGATTAGTGTATTGCAAAATAAAGATTTTCAAAATAATAAAATCGATACTAAATTTTGTGATCATCAATCCGAAAAACTTATTCAATCCATTCAAGAAAAAAGAGAAGCTATTTCTAAACCGGTATTGATGAGCGCTTTTTTAGCGCATCAATTTGCTTTTAGTACAAATAATTCTATTTGGGGAAGCATAGGTTATTGGCGTCAGCGTATGCAAATTAATATTAAGCTTGATGAAGAAAAGTATTCGGTTCAGATTATTGAAAGGAGTGTTAAAGGAGGGTGCTTTCATATTCAAGGAGAAGAATATCACGTTTGTATAAAAGAACGCAATTCAAACTTTATTCAGCTTGCTATCAATAATGATTGTTATAAATTTACCCTTTCAAAAGATAGTGAGAATAATACCATTATTGGGCTTTCAGGTCATAATTTTGCGCTCAAGCGCGATGATGTCTTATCAATTCCCGATTTTTATGAAGCTGCTGAATCGGATCAAGTTGGTGATATTGTTAAATCGCCTATGCCCGGGAAAGTGATTAAAGTTTTGGTGAATATTGGTGATACCGTTAAAAAAGGTGAAGTTCTTTTGGTTGTAGAAGCAATGAAAATGGAAAATAATATTTTAGCAGTTCGGAATGGTGTTGTAGAAGAATTAAATGTTGCTGTGGGTGAGATGGTAGATGGTAGTATGGCATTATTAAAATTGGAAAAAAACTAAGTATAATCAATAGCATATCTAATTTAAATATTTCTTGTGCTATAACAGAAAAAAGATAAAAATGAATTTTGAATTAAGTCAAGAACAAGAACTAATCCGTCAAACAGTACGTGATTTTGCTGAGCGTGAAATTAAACCTCTTGCACAAGGATTGGATGAAAGAGGAGAATTCTCCTACGATTTAACTAAGAAAATTGGTGAGCTGGGTTTGTTTGGAATGTATTTACCTGAGAAATATGGCGGACAAGGACTAGATACCCTTTCTTATATTATTGCTGTTGAAGAATTGGCGCGTGTCGATGGTTCGCAAGCGGCTACTTTGGCCGCACATAATTCATTGGGAATAGGACCGCTTTACTATTACGGAACAGAAGAACAAAAGCTGAAATATTTGCCTCAGCTCTGTACGGGTGAAGGAATTTGGGCTTTTGGTTTAACAGAACCTGATGCAGGATCTGATTCTCGTGGTAGCAAAACAACCGCCAAATTAGAAGATGGAAAATGGACTGTTAATGGTTCAAAAATATTCATTACCAATGGAGCTTCCGATATTTCATTAGGGGCTACAGTACAGGCTGTTACTAAAACTTTTCCCGATGGAAAAAAAGAGTTTACTACCATTATTGTTGAAAAAGGAACAAAAGGTTTTAAGCGTGTAGCTATGCACAATAAAATGATGTGGCGCGCTTCGGATACTTCGGAATTATACTTTGATGATTGTGTAGTTCCTGAAGAGAATTTACTGGGAAAAGTAGGTGAGGGCTCGCATATTATGTTAGCTACATTGGACAACGGTCGCTTATCTATTGGAGCTATGGGTTTGGGTTTAGCACAAGGTGCTTTTGAAGAAGCATTGCGTTACTCAGGCGAAAGAAAGCAGTTTGGAAAACCAATTAGCAAATTTCAAATCAATGCTTTTAAATTGGCTGATATGGCTATGAAAATTGAGCTTGGACGTAATTTGCTTTACAAAGCTTGCTGGCTAAAAGATGAGGGAAAACCTTTTGCTAAAGAAGCTGCAATGGCTAAATTGTATTGCTCTGAAATTGCGCGTGAAGTGGCTGATGAAGCCGTTCAGATTCACGGCGGTTATGGATTAATGAAAGACTATCCCGTTGAACGTTTTTATCGCGATCAGCGCTTATTGCAGATTGGTGAAGGAACAAGCGAAATCCAACGTTTGGTAATTTCTCGTTATATTGGCTGTTAATATTAATAATGCACTTACGCATGTGCTTGCAAAGCATTTTTAAAAATAAGACCTATGAATAAAGTAGTAAAAAACGCAAAAGAAGCTATCGCCGGAATGGAAAACGGTCAGACTTTTATGTTGGGTGGCTTTGGTTTGAGTGGTATCCCTGAAAATACAATCAATGCATTAGTTGATAGTGGATTAACCAATTTAACCTGCATTTCAAACAATGCGGGGGTTGACGATTTTGGTTTGGGTTTACTCTTAAAAAAGCATCAAATCAAGAAAATGATTTCATCTTATGTGGGTGAAAACAAGGAGTTCGAGCGTCAGCTTTTGGAAGGTGAATTGGAAGTGGATCTGATTCCGCAAGGAACTTTGGCAGAACGTATTCGTGCCGGAGGAGCTGGAATTCCCGCATTTTTTGTTCCTGCCGGTTACGGAACAGAAGTTGCTGAAGGCAAAGAAGTCCGCGAATTTGATGGCAAAATGCATTTGCTGGAGTCTTGGCTTAAAGCCGATTTTGCTATTGTAAAAGCTTGGAAGGGCGATACCATGGGCAACCTTATTTATCGCTATACGGCTAATAATTTTAATCAGCCAATGGCAATGGCAGGTAAAATAACCATTGCCGAAGTGGAAGAATTAGTTCCTGCCGGTGAGCTCGATCCTGCTCAAATTCATACGCCTGGAATTTTTGTTCAAAGAATTTTCCAAGGTGTAGATTATGAAAAACGTATTGAGTTTGAAACGACGAGATAATTAAAATGTTTTTTTCTTGTGCTTTCGTGCCGTAGTGGAAAAATAAAACAAATCACATAGACACAGAGGCACAGAGAAGAATGGAGGCATAAACAAAATAAATATAAACTTAGTGTCTTCGTGCCTTAGTGGTGAAAAAATAACCACGGAGTCACAGACACAAAGAAAATCTAAAACAAGAAAAAATGA
>JAGGWH010000097.1 GCA_021157585.1 Bacteroidales bacterium
AACAGTATACTTTCTTTCACAGTAACTTAAGTAAACCGAGGCGGAGAGTCCTTTTGAAAAAAGCTATCCCGTAGGGATTTAGTTCAACAAAGGCTCATATGCAATAGCGGCGGCAGTCGTTAGCGCGGCTTACTTGACGATTCTTTATCGGTCTTGCCGACCGAAAACGAATCATCTTCGTTGTCCGCCACTGCACATAGCCTTGTCCGTTGGGAGTAATGGGGTAAAAACCCATAACTTAAAATAAAAAAATATGAAAACAAGAATCTTATTTATGTTATTCTACCTTTTAGCAGGTAACTTTGTTTATTCCCAGACTTTATGTGGCACTGACAGTAACTTAAACCCTACATTTAAAAGCGATGCGCCTACAAACTCATTATTAAATAACAGTTACGACGGAGTCAACTTTTGCGTAAATGTTTATTTTCACATTGTAAGAAATGATTTAGGTCAAACAAATATTCCTACTTATATCCCAGGTGCGATAAATGGTAATCTAAACGGAAAATACAGCCCCTATAATATTCAATTTGTATCTTTAGGAACTGATTTTATTGACAACTCCGATTTTGTTACAAATGGAATTCACAGAAGTAATGCTGAAGAACTTTTTTCTACAAATAATCATTATAACGCAATTGATATATACATTGTAGAAAATGCAGATTGGCCTGGCCTTGCTCATGGTGTACATTCTAAAGAACTTATGATAAGGCTAGATTATGCAGAAACCAATGTTTTTACTCATGAAATGGGCCATTGTTTAAGCTTATACCACACACATGAAACAGAAAAAAACGGAGTAGAATTAGTAGATGGTTCAAACTGTGAAGCTGCTGGTGATTTGGTATGCGATACTCCTGCCGATCCAGACTTATCTAATTGGTGGAATAGTTTGGTATCTTGTGTGTTCCCAACCGGGTCTATTACTTTTAATAATATAACCTACTACCCAGACACAAAAAACATCATGTCATACACCACACCAGATTGTATGGAGCATTTTACAGAAGGACAAGTTGCCAGACTTAAAGATGCACTTATTTATTCAGATATTTTAAAAGATGCTATTAACTGTTGCAATTCTGAAACAATAACATTAACACAAACTTCAGAAGTATGTTATTCTGACACATTGATTTTATATCTTGATAATATTTGCTCTAACACACATACAACTTGGGAGTGTTCAGAAAACATAGAGGTTATCGAGCAAAACAACTTTGGAATAGCAATTAAAGCTATAAATCCTGATATTTCAGGGCTAGGATGGATAAGAGCTACTTTTGATAATTCATCCCAAATAATTTATGAAGAATTGCATGTTGGTGTCCCAGATTATTATATTTACACAGGTGAAATTGAAAGTCAGGACATCGATATTTATTACGAAATGTGGACTATGTTATTTCTTAATAACGTCATTGAAGAAAGCGGTTGGGAGTGGGAAGTTGATTACTCAAATATAAGGCCTAGTGATGCTCCAATGATTTTAATATATCCATTAGTAACAGGACCAATATCTGCAAAAGTTAGACTTAATAATAGGTGTGGTTGTGGTCCTTGGCTAACTGAGTATTTTGAAGTAATACAAGACGGCCCTCATAAAGTTTTAATTAAATAAACCATTTTGTCATGAAAAAAATATTTTTCTTAGTCAGTATATTCTTTATAAGTTGCACAGGTCAGATTGATCCCATTATAGATGACTCTTTCCCAATCCCCCCCGAATTAATTGGTAAATGGAAAATTGTGGAAATTTATGAAACTAATGGAGTTTGTGTTTACCCCTGCTGGAGAGATTATATATCCAATAATAAATATCACGTTAGGTTTAAAGAAGACAACACTTATGAGACTATTGACGGAGACCCAACCTGTTTGACTGGGACATATACGGTATCAAAAGACAATTTACTTAAATATAGTTCTAGTTGTGGAGGAGAACAAGAAGTGTACATTGAACTTCTTCAAAATGACTCCTTAATAATTGATTTAAAAATTTTTGAACCTCACAAGCTTAAATATGTAAAAATAAGTGAATAAAAAACTGTTTGTAAAAAAATATAATGCATTTGGCAGTTAGTACTAAAAATATGGATGATAGCAATAAACAAACATAGTAGTAAATTGAAAGATTGGAGCGTTGAAGTACCAAACGCACCATATTAAAACCGTTAGCCTCAATTAGAGTTGAAGCAATAAAATGAGAATAATTAAAAACTATAACATGACATTTAGAATACGATTTTTTTTAATAGTGGGGCTTATTACTTTTCTTCCACAATGGGTGAATGCTCAGATAAACTCAAATAATCAGTTTTTAAGCAAAATAGGTGTTTTGGACAGTATTTACTCCAATGTATTAAAAGAGTCTCGAGAGATTTATATTCAAATCCCATCAAGTTATAGCCCTGAGAAAAATCAGAAATACCCAATAGCTTTTATTTTAGACGGAGAAGTATTTCTACCTACGCTTAGCAATGTGCACGATTACTATAGTGGTGGATTTATGCCTGAAATGGTACTTGTCGGAATTTCTAATAATAAAAACAGGATAAGAGATCTAACCACGTCAACCGTAAAAACAAAATATGGAATGCCGTTTAGTGAAGAAAATGGCGAGGCTGATAATTTCATCAAATTCATTAAGAAAGAACTTATTCCTTTTATAGAAAACAAATACCCTGTTACCAATTTTAGAACATTAATTGGTCATTCGTATGGAGGTTTATTTACCATTTACACCCTTCTTAATTACCCTGATTTATTTTCTAACTATTTAGCTATCGACCCAAGCCTGGATTGGGATAGTCAAAAGCTACTGAAAGAGGCACAACGATCACTTGCCACTCAGAAATATGAAAACAAATCTTTATTTATGTCTTTAAGTGGGCAATTGCACATGCGGGACTCAAAGGTAACAATAGACAATGTGATGCAAGACACAACAGAATTCACTTTGTTTGCCCGTTCAAATATTGCCTTTTCAAACGTGCTAAGGAAAAACGTTAAAAACGGATTGTCTTTTGACTGGGAATTTTATTCCAGAGACTTACATGGCACAATTCCTTTTCCTTCTATCATGGATGGTTTGATTTCACTTTTTCAATGGTACCAAATGGAAAATACCGATAAAATAAACTCATTTGAAACGCCAAAAGAAGAGCTTCTTAGCATAATAAAATACAGGGAAAAGAAACTTAAAGACCATTTTGGATATTCAGAACCTCCTTATCCGGAAGAACTTTTAAACATGTCAGGTTATATGAATATGGATATGCAACAACCCGAAAAGGCAAAAATGTACTTTGAACTTGCCATTGAATATTATCCTAAAAGTGCAAATGCCTATGATTCTAAGGCTGATTATTATGAAGCACAAGGCGACTTTAACAATGCAATTAAATATGTAAGCAAAGCTTTTGAATTAAGTGGAAACGATTTCTATAAGAAAAGAATCGAAGGGCTTAAAGTGAAAAAAAATAACTGAGGATGGCTCATATGCAATAGGGATGGCAGCCGTTGGCATTCATTACGAAACTAATTTAAAATTAAAGATGAGATTAATATTTATACTCCTTTTACTAATAATGATCTCTTGTACTAACAAGAACAATTCAAAAAAAATCGCAACAAGTATCCATAAAACTGAAAACTTTATTGCAGTTTTAGATACTATCTGGGAAACAGAACAAACACCAATAAGGTTAAGGGATTCTTTGATGAATATTTATGGTGCTGAATCTAAAAAAGCCGATGTGTATCAAAAAGAATACAGAAAAAATCATGCTCTTAACATCAAAAAAATCAGAGAAATACTTGACAAGTATGAATGGCCTGAATTGGCACAAATAGGTGAACAAGGTAATAGAACTATTTGTAACGTTCTTCAACATGCTGATCAGGAAACTAGGGAACATTATATTCCTTTAATGAAACAAGCCGTTTTGGACAAAAAACTAGAACCAAGATATCTGGTTCGTGCTGAAGATAGAATTGCAACTGACAAAGGTGAGTTACAAATCTATGGTGGACAAATGAAATACTATCCTGAAACTAAAAGCTTCAATGTCTGGCCTGTTTTCGATCCTGAAAACATTGATAAAAGAAGAGCAAAAATTGGACTCGAACCAATCGCGGATTTTCTGAAAAATAGATTTGATTTTGAGTGGAATCTAAAAGAGCAGATAAAAAGAACAGAAGAGTTTGAGACCGAAAGAAATAAACAGAAAAAATAACGAAATGCCAATAAATAGGACTCTAAGCGGTCTGCAAGACCCAGCGTGGAGTACATGTTGAACTACATCCTAGCAAGATTTTTCAATGCCTATGTACTTAATAAGGGTTTTGGATATTTCTGGCTGATATAGAGTCGATTATACAGCCCAATGGTTGAGCATAATAAAATAAGTAAGTCAAATGTAAGGATTTTAATATAAAAAATTGATAATATGGGAAGAAATGGAATTATAAATAATGATGTTCTCTATATATTATACAAATCGATAAAGACAGGATTTTTTAAAAGAGCTATCCCGTAGGGATTTAGTTCAACACGCAATATAATAAATTGGGCAGATAGTGTTAAATATGAACGAATTAGCAATAAAT
This sequence comes from Bacteroidales bacterium, assembly GCA_021157585.1. Lineage (NCBI taxonomy): Bacteria > Pseudomonadati > Bacteroidota > Bacteroidia > Bacteroidales > Bacteroidales bacterium. Next base: position 4,618 of record JAGGWH010000097.1, read on the forward strand.
AAAATGTG
>JAGGWH010000098.1 GCA_021157585.1 Bacteroidales bacterium
AAGAGATAAGTGTAGAGCAATTTGAGACTTTTCCCAAACAAACGTTTCGGAATAGATGTGTGATTTTATCGGCTAATGGTTTGCAGTCTTTAACGGTTCCTGTTATCAAACCAAATGGTGCCAAAACGCTAACGCGTGATGTAAAAATTTCTTATGATGAACCTTGGCAGCAATTGCATTGGCGCTCCCTTAAAACAGCCTATAATTCTTCTCCTTTTTTGCTCTATTATCAAGATGAATTAGATGAATTTTTTAGCAAAAAATCAAAATTTTTACTCGATCTCAATGAAGAAGTTATTCAGTTGATAAACAGTTTAATGGAGTGGGATGTAAGTGTTCAACGCACAGAAGAATTTGCTTTCCCAAAAGATATTCATTCCAATGAAGACAAGCGATTTTTATTAAGGCCAAAGAATACAGAATCTTTGGATTTACCACCCTATATTCAAGTGTTTTCTGATCAATATCCTTTCTTTGAAAACCTAAGTATTTTGGATTTAATTTTTAATTTGGGCCCAGAGTCAGAATCTTATCTGATGAAAATAAAGTCATAAAAAAAGCCAGGGTTTTTGGCTCTGGCTAATCTTAAATATTTTTATATTTTTCTCTTTAGTACTGTGTAATCTTTTCCCAATTGTATTTTCTTGGGTTTATGCACATTACCGGAATCTGAGACCCGTTAAAAATAATTTCTTCATCGTAAGAACCTAAGAGGTATTTTGTCCAACTATTATCAGGATTTGTCATTATCATTATCAGATCGTAATTATTTGATGTTGCATGATCTATAACTTGTTGTGAGAAATTGTTTGATTTATCAACTATAGTTGAAGTATAATCTACATCATGTTCTTCAAAATATTTTGTAAGCGTATTTGTTGTTTTTTCGATGGTTTTACCTGGAATACTCATCAAATGTACTTTAGCATTCAATTGCTTTGCCATAAAACTTGCCCATAATGTTTTTTCCCAAGGTCCGGCATCGCTAGTAATTGGTAAAAGAATATTTTGAAAACCCTTGTTAAATTTACGTTTCTGCACAACAATAACAGGGGCAGGGGATTCGGTAATGATTCTCAGAGCAAAACTACCGGTCAATTTTTGCATGCCAACTTTACCATGAGTCCCTAAATAAATAAGCTTAGCACCTAAATGTTGTGCAACAGAATTTATTGTAGTAAAGATATTTCCGTCTTCTGCTTTAATCTTGACTTCTATACCATATTTTGCAATTAAATCATCGGCGAGTTTTTGTAAACGCTTATAAAGACTATCGATACCCAAGTTTTCATCTTTAAGGTATGCATTGGTATTTTTGTCAATAACGTGTAGTAGATGCAATTCATACTTAAAGAATTGTGCTGCTTCGGCAGCTTGATTCATTGCATTGTTACAAACTTCAGAAAAGTCCGTAGGGACAAGAATAATGTTATTTAATTTATCTTTCATCGGTATTCAATTTTATTTTTCGTATACAAATCTAATGATAATCATCATTGTTACCGAATATAAGACATATATTTTTGAAAATAATTACAATAAATAAAATTTTACAGTTTTATGGTGAGTAAATGTGTTTGCTATCAGATAAAATTATTTGAGATAAGGATCCATTTGAGAATGTAAAATATTTAGTATATCTCTTTTTATTGTGGCGATGGGAGCATTGGTGTTGTTGAGCAGAATAAGTGTAATATCGTTTTCAGGCTCTAAAGTAATAGTGGAAGTAAATCCATGCCAAGCACCATTATGGAAAATATAACTGTGTTTTCCGTCTTTCCTCAATCGCCAACCAAAGCCATAGTTTATACTTCTAGAGTTGCGCAATATTGCTTTAGAATAAGCCTCTTCTAAAGTTTTTTTATCTACTAATTCGTAATTATTTAAGGCTTCAGTGAATTTATAAATATCGTGAACCGTTGAGTAAATGCTTTTATCTCCTAAAATTTCATTGTTTGCATCATGAAAATATTGACGACGTCTTCGCCATTGAGAATTATAACCTAAAACCTGATTGCTATCTTGTTCTATATCAACGCGATTATAAACATAACTATGTGTCATACCTAATTTGTCAAATATTTCAGTTTGGAGAAAGTCGCCAAAATATTGATGGGTAATTTTTTCTATAACCAAGGCCAGAACGGCATAACCGGTATTAGAATATTCAAATCTTCGACCGGGAATATTATTTAAGGGTAAATTATGAGATATTATCAAGTTTAGCATTTTCTGGTTAGTAATGCTGCTGTCGTTAACCCAATAATTATCAACTAAGTACATGTAGTTTTGAAGTCCGCTGGTATGGTTTAGCAAATGTCGAATACTAATTTCAGGATAAGGAAAATCCGGAATATAGTTTTTTACTTTATCATCATAATCGAGTAGACTCCTCTCTTTTAAAAGCATTATACTAAGAGCCGTAAAGGGTTTGCTGGCAGATGCTAATTGGAAGCTTGATTCTATCTTTATAGGAGTTCTATTGGAGAAATTGGCTATTCCTCTGGCTTCTTCAAAAATAATTTTACCTTTAACGGCTATCAAGGCAGTACCATTAAAACGGTAGTTTTCTAAAGTTTTATGAAGTTTCTCATTTGTTAGTTCTACTATCTCTTCAGGAACGGGAAATTCGTTTGTAGCAGGGCTTTTTAATAAAGGTTTGCCATCTATAACCAAGGCGCTCATCCCCAATGGATAACTAAAAAGTATGATTAAAATTATAGACAGCAAGCTTTTATAAATGCTCATAAATGAGTTTTTTCAAAAATAACGCTGCGAAAGAACAAAAAAATGAAAATAAAATAAAGTTTTTAACATCTTTTATTGAATAAAGAGAAATTGATTTTAAAGATTTTAATTATTTAATTATTTGATTCTTTACATAAAAAGGAATATTTTTACCTTCTTGTTTCTTTTAGAAATTGATTAAACTATAACTCATGGAAAATCCGTCATCACTTGCTAATCCCAAAAAGTTGAGTCTTAAGGATTTTCCTGCTGAAAAGAAACGGAAGAAAGAGAGTTGGTGGAAAAAATATAGAAGGCGACAAAAGCGAAATGCAAAATATCATCATAAGGAAAAGAATATAAAGCATATAGGTCGTCAAAAGCAAAAAAGGAAAAGTCCCGGATTTTTCAAGCGTATTATGCTTGATTTTCAGGAGAATAGAAAAGAGCGTAGAGAATTACGTGCCGAAAGAAATAGAATACGAAAGCATCAACCCAGTTTTATTAAACGCTTAAAGTATGATTTTAGGGAATATCGACAAGAACAACATTGGAAAAATAAACAGTCGGCAAAAAGAAAAGGACAACGTAATTTTTGGTCTGCTATTCTTTTGTTTTTTTTAGGGCCACTACTTGATTTTAGAGATGAAGTTATAGCAGAGCGAGCTGAGAAAAAACTTAGAAAAGCAAAGTTTCCTCAGCCTAATCTATTTCAAAGACTTTGGGAGGATTATAAGGAAGTGCGTGATACTGCTCGACAGAGAAAACATTTAGACCGTATGGTTAGGAAGTCGTTAAGCTTTGTTGTAGAGGAAGATAAACGTGTTTTTTCACTTCGTGAAGAGCTTGAACATATGCGAGATACTTGGAAAGGATTGCCTTGGAATTGGCCTCGTGAGATCCAAAATATGATTGCTGTTACGATAGTATTTGTTTTGACATTCAGTATTCTTTTTGGAATTTTTCAATTGTCTAAATTTCTTGTTGCTGCAGCTTATTCCATCCCCGGAGTTTGGCGTGATGGAATGATTGTTTTTACTATTCCTGATCCATCACCGCTTTGGACGTATTCTTCTGTATTATCGGTATATAGTGTTGGTCCGTTTGTGTTGGTTATTATTGGTTTTATTTTTCAACGATTACAGAAAAAAGTTAAAGATCAGGGATCTTTTAAAAGTTTGGTTTTAATGTGGATTTATGTAAATGCATATATTCTGGTTTTCGGAACATTTCTTGCCGGATATTTTACAGATAGGGGGTTTGGATATGTTATGGGCTGGCTTTATATTCCTTGGATAGTTGAAGTCCCTCTTGCTTTATTCTCTGTTGTAATGCTTTGGGTTATAGGTTATAGGTTAGGAAAGAAAATGCTGGTTTTTCGACATTCAAACTTTTTTATTGATACAGTACTTCCGCAATTGTATTATAAGTTGATATATTTTTATATTCCTATAATAGTGGGTATAGGGATTCTGTTTTTAATGGGGCTCAATAATAATGATTTTACTCAGAATATAGTTTATGTATCAATATTAACCATGTTAACACCCACACTTAGGTTTATTCCCGAAAAATCTCAAATATGATTAAGAATTAATTTTGCCGTGTAGGCGCAAAAATATATATATTAAAAATGAATAAATCAATAAGACAACTTCAGCCACAGAGTGTTTGGGAATTTTTTGATGATATATGTCAAATTCCTCGTCCTTCAAAAAAAGAAGAGAAAATCAAAGCTTATCTATTTGAGTTTGGAGCAAAATATAAGCTCGAAACTTTGGAAGATGAAATAGGAAATATTCTTATTAGAAAGCCCGCTACCAAGGGGTATGAGAATCTTCCTTGGGTCGTGATGCAAAGCCATATCGATATGGTTTGCGAAAAGAATAGCGATGTTGACCATGACTTTGATACCGATCCAATTCGTACGAGAATTGATGGCGAATGGGTAAAAGCAATTGGGACTACTTTGGGTGCTGATGATGGTATTGGTGTTGCTACTCAGTTAGCTATTTTGGCTGCTGATGATATTGAGCATGGACCAATTGAATGTTTGTTTACCGTGGATGAAGAAACGGGTTTGACTGGGGCTTTTGGTTTAAAACCCGATTTTCTAAAGAGTGAGATTCTGCTAAATCTCGATTCGGAAGATGAAGGCGAATTATTTATTGGTTGTGCCGGTGGTATGGATACTGTCGTTAAGTTCGATTTGGATTTGGAAGATGCTCCAGCAGATTATAAAGGATATAGAATTGATATAAGCGGTTTGCGTGGTGGCCATTCCGGTGATGATATTCAAAAAGGTTATGGAAATGCAAACAAGATTTTAAACAGAATCTTATATAAAGGAGCAATGGATTTTGGTTTGCGCTTAGCCAAGTTTAATGGAGGAAATTTACGTAATGCTATTGCTCGTGAAGCTTTTGCCGAGGTCTCAATTCCTGAGTCGGTAGTTTGCGATTTTGAAGTACTTGTTGCGCAAATGGCTGATGCTGTTAAAGCAGAGTTGCATGTAACCGAGCCTAATCTAAACATTGCTTTAATCGAAACAGACAAGGCTGAAAAGGTTTTTAGCCTCGATTTGCAAACGCGTTTAATAAATTCGCTCTATGCTTGTCCGCATGGTGTAATTGCTTGGTCGCAGGATATTCCAAATTTTGTAGAGACGTCAACCAATCTGGCGGCTGTAAAAACTTTGGACGATCATATTTTAGTAACTACCAGTCAGCGTTCCAGTTCTGAAACCGAAAAGCAGGATGTTGTAAATATGGTTGCTTCTGTATTTCATTTGGCAGGAGCAAAAGTAGAAAATACCGATGGTTATCCGGGATGGAAGCCTAATCCTAATTCCAAAATAATGGATATCACCAGTTCTTCTTACGAAAAACTGTTTAAGAAAAAACCTAAAGTTTTGGCAATCCATGCAGGTTTAGAATGTGGATTAATAGGGGAGACCTATCCTAAAATGGATATGATTTCTTATGGACCAAGTATCCGTGGAGCGCATTCACCAGATGAGCGCATTGAGATTAAAACAGTTCAAATGTTCTGGGATCTGACTTTGGATATTTTGAAATCGATAAGATAGATTATAAATAATTATCGCGCAGATTGCGCAGGCAAATGCAGAAAAAAACGGGGGTGTCTTAAAGACACACCTCGTTTGCTACTTTCAGGCTTAAAATCAGAATGTAAATATTGAATTACCACGACCTTCAGGTCGTGGTTCCAAGCGCAAAGTAAATCGGGCTTTAGCCCAAAAATAGATATAGGCTGAAGGTCTAGATGCTAGAGCGGATTTGCAATCCGCGATAAAAAAACAGAGTATTGTGGAGTGCCGATTTACCTTTCATTCACTCATCATTCTAAACATTCTTTACTCCCTCATCTCGACAGAGCGTAGCGGAGGAGAGATCTCATTGTTTTTAAGCTAGAGATATCTCTCCGTCAAACGACGGATCGATATGAGGGGCAATAGTCTTTCTCTTTCTCCTCTTTTCCTTCTGATTGTTTAACAATATTCAAATTTAAAAATTTCAGTCTTTAGTTGAATTTGCAAACATAGGATTTGCAAACATAGGATGAGGGGTTTTCCTCGGAATGTTGGTGCTATTCTCTCATTTTGACGGAGTAGCCAAGCATAACGCATTGCCCATCGGGCATTAATTTTAATAGAAAATATTATCCAAAAATATTTTTCATAGCCCAGAGGGCATTAAAGTCAATAAATTTAAAAGGCAAAAAAAATATTCTTCTTTAGGGGATTAATCTCAAATTCAAAAAAAATAAAATCAGCGAAAATCCGCGTAATCTGCGGGAGAAAATTCAAATAATATGAACGCAATTCTATTGAAAATAAAGATGCTCAATCAGAATTTTAAAGCCAATGCCAATTAGGATAATTCCACCCAAGATTTCCATTTTTGCACCTAGCTTTTGTCCGTAATATTTGCCAATTCTTATTCCAATAAAGCTGGCAATAAAAGTCACAATAAAGATAATGATAACGGGAGTTAGGATTTCTATTTCTAAAAAAGCAAAGCTAACACCAATAGCTAAAGCATCAATACTAGTACTAATTCCTTGAGCGACTAGGCGTGTTCGGGATAACTCGATACTATTGTCTTCACCTTCTTTTTTGTTTAGGCTTTCATAAATCATTTTTGCGCCAATAAGGAAGAGCAATACAAAAGCAATCCAATGGTCGTAAACTTGAATGATTTGCTGAAATCCAACGGCTAGATAATAGCCAATAGCTGGCATAATCCCCTGAAATAGAGCTAAATTAGTAGAAGACTTAAAGATAAGCCAAGCATTGAGTTTTTTAATGGATAAGCCATTGGCCAAGGAAACAGCAAAACTATCTAATGAGAGTCCAATTGCAATTAGAAATAGCGTAAGAAAATCCATTTTTCTTGATTAAGCATTTAGAAACTCACCAATATCAAGTTTAATTTTGTCGGCTAAATGATTGGCTTTTGATAAATCATTGCTTTCTGCATATATACGGATAATGGCTTCTGTATTGGATTTTCGAAGGTGTACCCATTCGCTTTCAAAATCAATTTTTACGCCATCAATCGTAGTCACTTTTTCATTTTTATATTTCTCAGCAATCTGAGCTAAAAGTCCATCGATATCCATATCTTCGTCTAAATCTATTTTATTTTTGCTGATAAAATAATTGGGGAAGCTAGAACGAATCATCGATACCTTTTGTTTGCGTTTGGCCATTAAAGTCAAAAACAAAGCAATGCCAACTAAAGCATCACGACCGGAATGGAGTTCAGGATAAATAACACCACCATTTCCTTCGCCACCAATAATGGCATTGGTCTTTTTTATCATCTCTACCACATTGACTTCACCCACAGCTGCAGCCTGATACAGACCTTCGTGTTTTGTGGTAATATCTCTTAAAGCTCTTGTAGAAGATAGGTTGGAAACCGTGTTTCCTTTCTTGTTTTCTAAAATATAATCGGCAATAGCCACAAGTGTGTATTCTTCACCAAAAGGATTACCATTTTCGCTAACAATAGCCAAGCGATCCACATCAGGATCAACAACAAAACCAACATCTGCTTTTTCTTTTACAACTAATTCGCATAAAGCACCAATATTTTCTGGAAGAGGTTCTGGAACGTGAGGAAATACTCCAGTCGGTTCACAAAAGATATCGAAAACTTCAGTAACGCCCAAAGCTTTTAAAAGTGGAAGAATAGAGATACCGCCCGTAGAATTTACACCATCAATAGCCACTTTAAAATTTGCCGCTTTTACGGCTTCAACATCAACCAATTCAAGTGCTAATATTTTTTCTATATGTTTGTCAATCTGAGTGTTATCAACCGTAATCTTGCCTATCTTATCAATCTTAGCATAATTAAAATCCTGTTCTTCAATAAGTTTCAATAGAGATTCGCCTTCTTTTGCAGAAATAAACTCTCCTTTGGCATTGACCAATTTAAGTGCATTCCATTGCTTTGGATTATGGCTAGCAGTTAAAATAATTCCACCATCGGCTTTCAGATTAATAACAGCCATTTCTACTGTTGGAGTTGTCGACAAACCAAGGGATACAACATTTGCTCCCATAGCTATTAAAGTGTTATTAACCAAGCCTTCCAACATTTCGCCCGATAATCTGGCATCTCGCCCGACAACAATTGTAGGATTTTCTTTTTTAGTTTCTTTTTGAATAAAAGAGGCAAATGCAGTAGCAAAATTTACAATATCTACGGGAGTTAAATTAGTGATAGGTTTACCACCTATAGTTCCTCTGAAACCTGAAATGGATTTTATTAGCGTCATAGTATTTGTGGTTCTGTCTTATGAAATATTTAGGATTGTTAGTGGTTAAATGAAAACACAAATATAGGGATTATCCTTAGCTAATTACTTGTTATGAGCTATAAATATTAATTATTTTCAACAATAGTTATAAAATAAATTGTCAATAAAGTTGTGCATAATGCCTAGATAATTGTATTATAATGTTCTTTAAAAAAGATGTACTTTTGAAGCGAATTTAAAAAACTTATGGGAGAAGAATTTGAATTTTATTCAGAAGAGATTCTAAAAGAAATGGTTGAGCGTTTTCAGACAATGTTAAAGACGAATGACTTATTCTTTTTTGATATTGATGAACTATCTGCTATTATTGATTATTACTTTGAAAATGGAGATATGGTTCTTTTGGAAAAAGCACTCTATTTTTCTCTTGAGCAATATCCCGGAAATTACGAATTTCTGTTGAAAAAAGCACAGTATTATGCTTTATCAAATCAAGCCGAAAAAGGTTTGGACTTACTCGATGAGCTAGGGAATATAGGTGATTCTGATTTTTATATGACTAAAGGTTCCTTATTAAGTCAATTGCAACATTATCGCGAAGCTATTGAAGAATTTACACATGCTCTAAATCAAAACCACGATTTGATAGAAGTGTATTCTAATATTGCATTTGAATACGAAAATTTAGAACAATACGACAAAGCTTTATCGTATTTATCAAAAGTATTAGAGTTGGAGCCTGATAATGATCAGACTTTAAGTGAAATTGGTCTTTGTTACGAAATGGCAAATCGTTCAAAAGAGGCAATCACTTTTTTTAATAAATTTATAGATGACTATCCATACAGTAAAGGAGCCTGGTTTAATCTCGCTATTTCCCATAGTTCTGTTGGAGAAAACGAAAAAGCCATAGATGCTTACGAATATGTATTAGCTATTGATAACGAATATGCTTCTGCTTGGTTTAATATTGCCAATATTTATTTTAGTACTGGCGATTTCAATCAAGCTATTATTTATTATTCAGAAGCTATTAAAAGGGAAGACCCTGATGTGGTCTCTTATTATTTTTTAGGCGAAGCTTATGAGCAAAATGAAATGCTGAATGATGCTCTGAAAAATTATAAAAAGGCAGTTTCGGTAAATGTTAGTTTTATAGAAGCATATATAGGTTTAGCTCGTACTTATTTTAAATTGGGCGATTTAGAATCTGCTTATGAAAATTTGGCTAAAGCCACGGTAATAGATGAGCCTATGCCGTTGTTTTGGAATCTCAGGGCTGCCAGATTACACGAACAAGGATATGGGCAATTAGCTCGTTTTCTAACTAATCACCTTATTAAAATTAATCCTGAAGATTCTGCTTATTATATCAATAAAGCCTTGTTAAGTGTGTTTGATGATGATTATACCGAAGCTTTAAATGTAATAACAGAAGGTCTTGATAAAGTAAAGAAGAATAATCAAAAAGCATTACTGTTTTATTTTAAAGGGATGTTCCAACTGCTTGCCGGTAATGAGAAAAAAGGCTTGGCTGATTTTGAATTTGCTATATTGTTAGATAAAAAAGAATTTGAGAACCCACTTTTACAAAGTGAGCTGAGTTCAGTAGAAAATTCTGCTTTAGATAACCTCTTTGAACGATATAATCTTAAGAGAAATAATTTATAGCCGTATTTTATTCATCTATTTTGATTTTAGTGTAAAACGAATTATTTTCGAAACTAATAAGAGCAATATAATTTATAATGAAAGAACTACTTGGCGTTTTTATTAAAGGAATGGCAATGGGAGCTGCAAATGTTATCCCCGGTGTGTCCGGAGGTACAATAGCCCTAATTACAGGTATTTTTGAGCGTTTAATAAATGCTATAAAGTCGTTTGATATAGCTGCGTTGCGTCTAATATTAAAAGGTGATTTTAAAGGTTTTGCAAAACATATCGATCTTGCTTTTCTTATAGCATTATTCTCGGGGGTTGCTATTTCTATTCTTAGTCTTGCTCGTTTGTTCGATTTCCTATTTATAAATTATCCGGTTTATATCTGGAGTTTTTTCTTTGGACTTATTTTAGCTTCGGTGTATTTTGTAGGGAAAACAATTGAACATTGGACATGGATTGTTGTCTTATCTTTTCTTATTGGGTTTATTATTGCTTTATCAATTACTTTTCTTACGCCTGCAACTCAGGATGAAAACTTTCTTTATTTAATTGTTTGTGGTGTGGTTGCTGCTTGCAGTATGATATTACCCGGATTGTCGGGCTCTTTTGTGCTTATATTAATGGGTAATTATCAATTAGTTATGATTGATGCTATTAATCAACTACGCTTTGATATACTAATTCCAATTGTTATAGGTGCATTTGTTGGCTTGTTAGGTTTTTCTTATTTGTTATCTTGGGTATTTAAACGTTTTAGAAATCAAACAATTGCAATATTAACGGGTTTTATTTTTGGATCTTTGGGTATTATTTGGCCTTGGAAAGAAGAGATTATTCAGCAATTTGGAGTTAAAGAAAAGGTGATTGGCTATAACTGGCTTTTACCCGAAATTAATCTGCAATTTGGTATTGCCATCGGGATTATGCTTGTAGGAGTTATAGTTATTTGGTTGATGGAAAAGATGGCAGAAGAGAAGGAGTAAGTAGAAGTTACAATTTTTTTTCAGTATATTTGAATGCCATGTCAGGAGTGTAGATGAAACAGTATTTTAGTGTTTTTTTACTTTTATTTACAAGCATAAATATTTTTGCTCAAGGAGAATCTTTTGGTAGTAGCTCTTCTAATTATTCCGGTGTAAATTCTGTTCTTCTTAATCCTTCGGCTATGCATAGCCAAAAAACTTGGCTGTCGATTAATTTCTCTTCCGGAGATTTGTTTTTGCATACCGACTTTATTTATTTAGATAAAAATGAGTTTCGCTTAACAGACTTGCTCGACCCCAATTTTGAGTTTGTAGAGCATCCAACCGGTTATGGAACAGAACAGCGCGCTTTTTATTCATTCGATAGTGATAAAAATACATCTTTAAATCAAAGTCTTAGAATATTAGGCCCTTCAATAATGTTAAGTTATAATCAACATGCCATTGCTATAACTTCCGGAATGCGAGTGCAGACAAATATTAGAAATCTAAGTCCAGATTTGGCTAATATTCTTGCCTATGGTTTTTCTTATTTCCCACAGCACAAACAAGTTTTTCAAGTTGATGATTTTAATAGTACATCAATGGCTTGGGGAGAAATTGGCGTGTCGTACGCTTATCGTTTGAATAAGGAATCTTTTGATGGCTGGTCTTTTGGATTTAGTCTAAAACGCTTGTTAGGAGTAGGTGGTGCTTATTTGGATGTAAATCAGAGTACTTATTCACTGATAGATTCTAAAACTATTGATGTGGCAAATCAGCAAGCCGAGATAGGCTTTTCTTTGCCTATTGATTTTGATACTAATGATTATCTTTCTAATAGTTTAACTACAGGAAAAGGTTGGGCAATGGATATAGGATTTACCTACCAAGTTTTGCTTAAACGTCAACCTAAGCTAAACGCACAACGGTTTTGTGAGCAGCCTGTAATTGATTATAAATATCGTATTGGCATTGCTCTGTTAGATGTAGGGAGTATTAGTTTTAAGGAAAATGCACAAACCCACAGTTTTATCAATTCTACTCAAGTCGAGGGAGATATGAGGGGAGTAGATTTAGAAAACGTAAATCAGATAATTGGATTAATAAGTGAGCAGTTTTATGGTTCATCGTCGGCTAGCATAGTTGAGAATAGTATGCGTATTGCTTTACCCATGACTTTAAGTGTTCAAGCCGATTATAATACCCAAATTGCTAATTTTTATTGGAATGCTTCTTTAATATATGGAATTCCTTTGAAGGGTGGTGCACTTCGTCGCCCAAATCAATTTATAATTGCTCCGAGATATGAAACTAAGTTCTTGGAATTTAGTGCTCCAATTAGTTTTTATCAGTTCAAATATCCACATTTAGGTATTTATGCTCGTGTGGGTTCGTTTGCCATCGGCTCTGATTGGTTTACATCCTTTTTGGGAAATAAAGATTTTCACGGGATGGATATTTATTTCTCCCTAAAGTTTCAGTTAACAAAGGATAATTGTAGATCGAAAAAATTAATAAGAGATGCTTGTGGAGAAAAATCAGGCCGTTTTAATTGGGCTTACGACTAAATAAAGTCAGAAGTAGTAGAGTTCTAAGTTAGACTCAATATAAATTAGCTCTCTTTTGTTTTTTATATTTCAATCGTTTGCGATTATTAAATTCTTTATAAATGCTGTAAAATCAATATTTTTAAGCATTCACTTCTGACTTGTTTTAGTTTCTAATCATTTGTCGTTAATATTTTAACAAATAATTATCAAAAATCGCATCTATAATACTATGCATGCATCATTGTTTTTAGTATATTTGCAATGCATGCATAGTAAAATTATTTTATGAATACTCAAGCTACAGTAGATTTTCACTTAAGATCAGCACTTTTCTCGATGATGCGTATGTATAACCTATTAGCTGCGCAGAATGGTATTACTCAGGGTGTTGGTTATGTGTTACTGATTATTGAAAGATCTGGGACACCTGCAACAAAAGTAGCTCCTTTGATGGGAATGAGTAGCTCTAGTTTGAGTCGCCTACTAAAAAATATGGAGGATAATGGTTTAATTTATAAAGAATCAAATTTAAAGGATAAACGTGTAGTTAAGGTTTTTCTCACAGAAAAAGGGGTGGAGCTTAGGCGAGAAGTAAAAAAAGCTGTTCTGGCTTTTAACGAAAAGATTTGTGAAAGAATTAATAAAAAAGACTTTGAAGCTTTTTCAAAAGTAACATCCATTATTAAAGAACAGGTTAAAGAAGACATAGAAAAAATTCAGATAAATAAATTAAAAAATAATAAAGTATTATAATTAATTAAAGTCTTGCAGTATGATAAGAAGAATTAATAAAGTAGCGGTACTTGGATCCGGTGTAATGGGATCAGGTATTGCCTGTCATTTTGCCAATATCGGACTCGAAGTATTGCTTATTGATATTGTTCCACGTGAGTTGAACAAAGCCGAAGAAGCAAAGGGTTTAACATTGGAAAGTAAAGTGGTTAGAAATAGGATTGTAAATGACGCTCTAAAAGCCTCTTTAAAATCTAAACCTTCACCTATTTACTCTAAACGATTTGCTAAACGAATTACAACAGGTAATTTTGATGATGATTTAGCAAAAATTAAAGATTGCGACTGGGTTATAGAAGTTGTAGTTGAACGTCTGGATATTAAACAGACAGTTTTTGATAAAGTTGAAAAATTCCGTAAACAGGGTTCTTTAATTACTACTAATACATCTGGAATTTCAGTTGAGAAAATGACTGAAGGTAGGAGCGAAGATTTTCAAAAGAATTTCTGTGGAACACACTTCTTTAATCCTCCTCGTTATCTACAGCTATTTGAAATTATTCCAACATCTAAAACTTCTCCTGAAGTTGTAGAGTTTTTGACCAATTATGCAGGTAAATTCCTTGGTAAAACAGCTGTTTTAGCTAAAGATACTCCAGCATTTATTGCTAATAGAGTTGGAACATTTTCAATTATGGAATTGTTCAATAATGTGCAAAATTATGGTTTAACAATTACCGAAATAGATAAACTTACAGGTCCTGTTATTGGTCGTGCAAAATCAGCTACTTTCCGTACCGCTGACGTTGTGGGTTTAGATACGCTAATTCATGTTGCCAATAATATTAAAGATAGCACTAATGATGAGGCTAATGACTCGTTTAAAGTTCCTGAGTATTTGCAAAAAATGTTGGAAAATAACTGGTTAGGTTCTAAAACAAAACAAGGTTTCTTTAAAAAAGTTGTTGAAGATGGAAAGAAAAAATTCTTAACACTCGATTTCGAAACTTTGGAATATACCGAAGATGCAAAACCAAAATTCTCTGTTTTTGAAAAAACTAAAGGAATTGATGATTTACGTTTAAGACTGCCAATTTTACTAGCAGATAAAGGTAAAGCAGGAGATTTTTATCGCGCTTCATTTTATTCATTATTTCAGTTTGTATCCAATCGTATACCTGAAATCTCTGACGAGATTTATAAAGTTGATGATGCTTTAAATGCCGGCTTTGGATGGAAATTAGGTCCTTTCCAAACTTGGGATGCAGTAGGTGTTGAAGATACGGTAAAAGCTATGGAAGAGGCCGGTAAGAAAGCTTCTCAGTGGATTTACGATATGCTTGAAGCAGGTGTAACAAGTTTCTACAAAGTTGAAGGTGGTCTGAAATATTTTTATGACATTCCTACAAAATCTTATAAAGAAGTTCCCGGACAGGGAGAAACTCTTTCTTTAGAAGTTTTACGTGGTACTAGTGTTGTTTGGGAAAATAACGATACAACAATTTTCGATTTAGGTGATGGTGTTTTGAACATAGAATTCCATACTAAAATGAATACAGTTGGACAAGGTGTTTTGGAAGGACTAAATAAAGCTGTTGATTTGGCAGAAGCTGAGTATAAAGCTTTAGTTATTTCTAACGAAGGAGATCATTTCTCTGCCGGAGCCAATGTTGGTATGATTTATATGCTTGCTGTTGAGCAAGAATGGGAAGATTTGGATATGGCTATTCAGTGGTTCCAAAAAACAACTATGCGTTTACGCTATTCTTCAATTCCTGTTGTTTCAGCTCCTCACGGCATGGCTTTAGGTGGTGGATGTGAAATTTGTATGCATTCTGATAAAGTTTTAGCCCATGCCGAAACATATATGGGTTTAGTTGAATTTGGTGTTGGACTTATCCCCGGTGGCGGTGGAACTAAAGAGTTTGCTATGCGCTTAGGTGATGGTTTGCAAGCAGGCGATATCCGTACTAATGCTTTCTTAAATAGATATTTAAGTATAGGCCAGGCTAAAGTATCAACTTCTGCTTATGAAGCCTTTGATTTGGGCTATTTGAGAGAAGGTATTGATGAAGTAGTTGTTAGTCGTGCACATCATTTGGCACTTGCTAAAAAGGCAGCATTACAATTGGTTGAAAAAGGCTATACAAAACCTGCTCCACGTAACGATATTAAAGTGTTAGGTCGTGAGGCCTTAGGAATGGTTTATGTTGGATCCGATGGATTTAAAACTGGACATTATATGTCGGAACACGATGGTATGATTGCTGAAAAATTAGGTTGGGTTATGGCTGGTGGCGAAATATCGCAACCTTTAACTGAGGTGTCAGAACAATATTTACTTGATTTGGAACGTAAAGCATTTCTTGAATTATGTATGCAGCGAAAAACTCTCGAAAGGATACAAAGTTTAATTACTAAAGGTAAAATCCTTCGTAATTAAGAATCAAGTTTAAATAGAATTATTGTTTTATTAAAAAAGAAAAAAAATGAATGCATATATAGTAGGTGGTTATCGTTCAGCTATTGGTAAAGCTCCAAAAGGAACTCTACGTTTTACACGTCCTGATGACGTGGCAGCAGATGTTATTAGACATTTGATGAATGACTTTCCACAAATTGAAAAATCAGAAATCGACGACTTGGTTGTTGGTAATGCTTTTCCTGAAGCAGAATCAGGAATGAATATGGGTCGTTTAATATCATTAATGTCTTTGGATACTGTTGATGTTCCCGGTTCTACAGTTAATCGCTTTTGTTCATCGGGAATAGAATCAATTGCCATTGCTTCTGCAAAAGTTAGTGCCGGTATAGCGGATGTTATTATTGCTGGAGGTGCTGAAACTATGTCAATGATTTCTATGGGTGGATGGCGTTTAGCTCCCAACCCTGATGTTGCCAAAACTAATCCTAATTGGTATTTAAGTATGGGTCTGACATCTGAAATGGTGGCTCGTGAATATAATTTGAAGCGTGAAGATTTAGATATTTTTGCTGCTAATTCTTATGCTAAAGCACTTAATGCTATCGATAGCGGTTATTTTAAAGATCAAATTGTTCCTATTACTGTTAAAGAAAATTATTTCCAAGATGGGAAAATGAAAACAAGAGAGAAAATTTTTGATACAGATGAAGGCCCTCGTAGAGGAACAACAGTAGAAGTACTTTCAAAACTACGTCCTGTTTTTGCTACCGATGGCTCATCAACAGCTGGGAACTCTTCTCAAATGTCTGATGGTGCAGGTTTTGTATTGGTTGTATCAGAAAAAGCTCTAAAGCGTTATAACCTAACTCCAATTGCTCGTATGGTTGATTATCAAGTAGCAGGTGTTGAACCTTATAAAATGGGTGTTGGTCCAATGATGGCTATCCCAAAAGTACTGAAGCATGCGGGTATGAAATTAGCCGATATGGATTTGATTGAACTTAATGAGGCTTTTGCAACACAATCAATGGTCGTGTCAAAAGCATTAGATATTAATCCTGAAATATTAAATGTTAATGGTGGTGCAATTGCTTTAGGACACCCATTAGGTGCGACAGGGGCTAAGCTTACGGTTCAGATTTTGAATGAACTAAAACGCCGAAACAAAAAGTACGGCATGGTTACCATGTGTATTGGAACAGGTCAAGGCGCAGCTGGAATTTATGAAATGTTATAATAAATTAAAAGAAATAATTATTAAACGAATTAAATAGAGTTATGTCAGAAAATACAACACTAAAAGGAGGCGAATTTTTAATTCGAGAAACTCCAGCACAGGAGATATTTGTTCCTGAAGAATTTGGCGAAGAGCCAAGAATGATGCAGCAAAGCTGTAAAGATTTTACCGATACTCAGGTTCTTCCCCAGATTGATCAATTAGAAACTCACGATAGAGAGCTTTTAACAAAAATGATGAAGGATTCAGGCGAATTAGGTTTGCTTGGAATATCTGTTCCTGAGGAATATGACGGATTCGGTCAGAATTTTGTTACTTCTATTCTTACTGTTGAGGAAATGGGAAAAGGATTTAGTTTTGCCGTAGCCTATTCTGCTCATACAGGAATAGGTACTTTACCCATTTTATATTATGGTACTGAAGAACAAAAACAAAAGTATGTAACTAAGTTAGCTACAGGTGAATATATTGGTGCATATTGTTTAACTGAAGCTGATGCCGGATCTGACGCCAATGGAGGTAAAGCTAGAGCTATTCTTAGCGAAGATGGTACTTACTATTCTTTGAGTGGAGTAAAAATATGGATTACCAATGGTGGTATAGCAGATTTATATATTGTTTTTGCAAAGATTGCTGATGATAAAAATTTAAGTGCTTTTATTGTTGAGCGTAATTGGGAAGGTGTTACTGTTGGTGCCGATGAAGAAAAAATGGGTATCAAAGGATCCACTACCGTTCAAATGTATTTTGATAATGTTAAAGTACCTGTCGAAAACCTTTTAGGTGAACGAAATAAAGGCTTTAAAATTGCTTTAAATATTTTGAATCTTGGTCGTATTAAGTTAGGTGGTGCTTCAATAGGGGCAAGTAAAGCTATTATTGATAACGCTATTAATTATGCTAACGAACGTAAACAATTCAAAACATTAATTTCTAGTTTTGGTGCAATAAAATATAAGATTGCCGAGATGGGAATTCGCACTTTTGCTTTAGAATCTTTGGTTTATCGTGCTAGTCAAAATATTGATGATGCAAAAGATGGTTTTATATCTGAAGGAATGGATATAGGAAAAGCTACTATCGAAGGTATTTATCAGTATGCTATCGAAGCTTCAATAGCTAAAGTATATGGCTCAGAGGTTTTGGATTATGTTGCTGACGAAGGTGTTCAGATTTATGGTGGTATGGGTTATTCTTCCGAAACTCCGGTAGAAAAAGCTTATCGCGATGCTCGTATTAATCGTATTTTTGAAGGAACAAACGAAATTAACCGTATGGTTATCGTGGGTGAGCTTATTAAAAGAGCTATGAAAGGTAATTTAGACCTTTTAACACCCGCTAAGGCTGTTGCAAAAGAATTAATGGGTATCCCTGATTTTGGTTCTGCTTCAACAGATTACTACGAATCAAAGAAAAAACTTGTTTTAAACTTTAAAAAAGCTGTTTTAATGGTTGCAGGTGCTGCTATTCAAAAATTTATGGCTACCTTTAACGATGAACAAGAAATATTGATGGGAATTGCAGATATGATTATGGTAACTTATGCTGCTGAGTCTATGTTGCTTCGCGTTGAAAAATTAGAGAGCATGAATCATAAAAATATTTCAGCTTTTAAAGATATGCTTGAAGTACATATGTATGATGCTGCCAGTAAAATGAATAAATATGGTATTGATACTGTTAATTCATTTGCCGAAGGTGATGAGCAACAAGCTATGTTAATGGGAATGAAGCGTTTTACTAAAACTGCTCCGGTTAATGTTAAAGATGCTCGTCGTCGTATTGCTGATCAAATGATAGAAGCAAATAAATATTGTTTTTAGCCAAACAAAAAGTAAGATAGCCCTCCGGCTTAGGCCGGAGGCTGTTTTATAGAGCAGAACACCAAAAAACCAATTATAAATAATTAAATGACTAAAAATAAGATTAGAGATTTGGCTACGAATACTTTTCGTATGCGTATTTTTATGTTGAAGAATCTACCTTTAGGCTTTTTTGTTGGCCTAAAAGTAAAGAAAATTAATCTCCATGAAGCTGAGGTGTCAGTACCTTATAAGTATTTGAACAAGAATCCTTTTAAATCTGTATATTTTGCTGTATTGGCAATGGCTGCCGAATTATCAACAGGAATTTTAGCAATGGCATCTATTGGTGATGCTCCGGTGCCGATTTCTATGTTGGTATACGATATGAATGCAAAATTTACAAAAAAAGCTACCGGAAAGATAGTATTCAAATGTGAACAAGGCGAAGATATTACAAAAGCAGTTGAAGACAGCCTATCTGATGGAGAAGGAAAGATTGTTACTGTAAAATCGGTAGGAAGGAATGAAGAAGGAGTGCAGGTGGCCGAATTTAATTTTACTTGGACCTTTAAGCCAAAAAAGATATAGACCCAAATAAATGTAAATCAACCTAAAACTTAAACAAAATGGAAATAAGAAGAACCTTTGACATCCTTGACCAATTGGTAGAAAAATTCCAAAGGGATGATGCACTGGCTGTTAAAAGAAATGGTCGGTGGGAAAAATTCACCACTTTACAATACAAAGAATTTGTAGATGATTTTAGCTATGGCCTGTTGGCAGCGGGCTTTAAGAAGGGAGATAAAATATTAACTGTTTCCAATAATAGACCTGAATGGAACTTTATAGATATGGGTATGAGTCAGGTTGGAGTAGTTCACGTTCCAATTTATGCTAATAATGGAAAGAAAGAGTATGAGCATATTTTAGTACACTCAGATGCTCGGATTGTAATTACTTCATCTAAAGAATTATACGATTTAGTTAGTGGATATGCGAAGGGAGCATCCAATATTGAAAAAATTTATACAATAGATGATGTCAATGGTGTTCCAAACTGGATGGAGTTTGTTGAGCTTGGACGACAAAATCGAGAAAAATATAAAGAAGAACTTCAAAAAATTAAAGACAGCATCGATCCTCGCGATATGATGTCGATTATATATACCTCAGGAACTACCGGCTTATCAAAAGGCGTTATGCTTTGTCACGAAAATTTTGTTTCTAATGTAAAAGCAACCAAAGATATTTTACCTATTGACGGAACAGAGAAGTTTTTGAGCTTTTTACCTCTTTGTCATGTTTTGGAACGTATGGTTAACTATTTAGTTATGATAAATGGTGCTGCAGTATATTACGCTGAAAGTATCGATACTCTCGGTGAGAATATGAAAGAGGTTAATCCTCAAGGATTTACCGCTGTGCCACGTGTTCTTGAAAAACTATATGATAAAATTATACTGAAAGGAAAAGAATTAAGCGGAATTAAGAAATCACTCTTTTTCTGGGCAGTAGATTTGGGATTAAAATATGAATTAAACAGGGCTAATGGCTGGTGGTACGAAACACAATTAAAACTTGCCAATAAATTAATATTTAGTAAGTGGCGTGAGGCTACAGGAGGAAATATTAAAGTTATTATTTCGGGTGGGGCTGCTTTGCAAGAACGCTTGGCACGTGTTTTTCATGCTGCAAATATTCCAGTTATGGAAGGTTATGGATTAACAGAAACATCGCCTGTTATATCTGTTAATTATACAAGTTATCCTAAATTAAAGTTTGGTACTGTTGGTCCGGTTATAGATAGTGTTGATGTGAAGATTGCCGAAGATGGTGAAATTTTGATGAAAGGCCCCAGTCTGATGTTGGGATATTATAAAGATGAAGAAAAAACTGCTGAGGTTATTGATGAAAATGGATATTTCCATACCGGAGATATTGGCGAAATAGGTGAGCATAATATTCTTAAAATTACAGATCGTAAAAAAGAAATTTTTAAACTTTCTACCGGTAAGTATGTTGCGCCTCAACTTATAGAAAATAGATTTAAAGAATCGGCGTTTATTGAGCAAATTATGGTTGTTGGCGAAGGTGAGAAATTTGCTGCTGCTATTATTTGTCCTTCTTTTGAATTCTTACACGGATGGTGTTTTACTCACAAAATTACTTTTAGAGATAATAAAGAATTAATTCAATTGCCTGAAGTAATTGAGCGTTACCAACAAGAAGTTGATAAAATTAATCCCAAATTAGGAAGACATCGCCAGATTAAAAAGTTTGAGCTTACTTGTCAAGAGTGGTTGACAGAAACTGGTGAACTATCTCCAACTTTAAAGGTTAAAAGAAAATTTTTAAAGGAAAAATATAAAATTAAACTCGACCGTTTGTATGGGTATACCGAAGAACTTGGTCATGTTGGTACTCCTGCTAATGGAGTAGCAGAATAAGCTTTTGATTTTCTTATTTCCCTATCCCACGAAATTTCCGGATGTTCTGGTGAGTTTCGTGGGTTTATTTTTTATAATATAGAATCTTTGTGATTTATTATTTCGGTATTTGAATTAATATGATGAGAATAATTATAAATAATAAGTTTGTTTTATTATTTTTACTCTAATAAAAAAAGATAATATTATAAATATTGTGATTATGAGAA
Source organism: Bacteroidales bacterium (assembly GCA_021157585.1). Taxonomy (NCBI): domain Bacteria; kingdom Pseudomonadati; phylum Bacteroidota; class Bacteroidia; order Bacteroidales; species Bacteroidales bacterium. The sequence continues at coordinate 21,553 of JAGGWH010000098.1, forward strand.
GAATATTGTTGATTATTATGACTATTGCCACTGTTTATTCATATGCGCAGAATCTTCAAGTTCATTATGATATGGGTAAAGATCGTGGTTTTATTACCACAACTGTAGAAATGTTTAAACCCGACAAAATGGGAAATACTTTTTTCTTTATCGATATGAATTATGATGCTGGTGGTATTGAGGGAATAGCCTTAGCTTATTGGGAAATAGCCAGAGTTTTTAAAACAGAGGCTATGCCGTTTGGTATTCAAGTAGAATACAATGGCGGATTTGGTCAGTTTATGGCTAATGATCATCTAAATGGCTATTTTATTAATGATGCTTGGTTAGCCGGTATAGACTATTCTATTAATGCAAAGGATTTCTCTAAAGGTATCTCTTTTAAGGCGCTTTATAAACATATCAGGAATAAGACCAATGCTTCTTTTCAGTTAACTACTGTTTGGTTTGTTAATTTTTTAAAAGGAAAAATGACTTTTAGAGGTTTTGCCGATTTTTGGAAAGAAGATAGCGATTTTAATTTTGATGGTATTTCAGATGCGGATTTTATCTTTTTATCTGAGCCTCAGATTTGGTATCATATTAATGACCATTTTTCTTTTGGAGGGGAAGTTGAATTGAGCAATAACTTTGGCAATATGGATGGCTTTAATGTAATGCCCACCCTAGGTGTTAAATGGATTTTTTAGTTTTATAAAACTATTGTTATAAAACGTATATTAATTTTGTTCAAACTTCTTTCTAATCTCTTGTTCCATCTTAAAAAAGTATTGTTTTTCAAGACTATATAGCTTTATTTCAAAAATAAAACTATTATCATCTTCGTGGATAATCTCCACTTTTGGTGGTCGTTTTATAGAAGCCCACGGAAGGCTTAAAACTTCAAAGCGGATTTTCTCCATTAGCTTTTCAGATTTTTCACTTTTGGAGGTGCTCAAGGTAAAAGCGTGGCTTAAAACCATTTCGCCGGGATGTACTTTAATAATAGTTTGTTGATTTAGTTTGCTGTAAGGAATATAAATAACTTCACCTGAGTCGCTCTCAATTTTTAGCAAACGATTACCCATTTCAATAATTTTACCCTCAAAATTATCGACCTGGATTATATCTTTTTCGCGGAAATCTTTATGCATCTTAAATAATGCTCCGGCAATAAAGTCTTTAATAGAAAACCATAAAATCCAAAAGCCACTTATTATCAGTATTAGAAATAATGCCCAGGAATATAGCTTGTTAGAGTCGGATAGCTGTTGTATGGTAATAATGGTAAAAAGCGACCAAATAGCAATTTCTATGATAGCCATATACTGTTTTAAAATGCTTTTCTTGGTTTCGCTTTTAATTAAAAAGGGAATAAAGCGTTTTAAAATAAGTAAGCTTACAAATAGGAGTAAAGCCATGCTTCCAAAAAATAGGAGCTCAAAATTTGAGAACGTTAAAAATTCGTTTTCCATAACTTATGCTTTAAAACAATTGCCTTTTAATTAGTGCTTTTTGAAGAAATGGTAACATATATGGATTTAACTCCAGAACACCATCTGTCATTTTATTAAGTATGCCTGCACGTATTAAAATATTAATCTTAACCTGAACGCTATGTCGGGGTTCGTGAGAAACTCTAATTAGTTTATTTATATTCATTCGTTTATGTAAAATAAACTGCATTATGAAAATCATCCATTCGGTTTCCAGATAATTGAAAATTACAAGCTTTGGCTGAATAGGTTTTTGAATAAATAGGGTGTTATTTTCTATTTTATTGATATTCGCTATCCAACTGTGTAAGGCATTGCCAATATTGCCTTCCGAATAAGAAAAATAACTGGAAAACAGGCGTGCATAATGCCAAGAACGGAAAGCCGTTTCTGTTGTGTTTTTATAATGGAATTGCATTCCGGAAGAAGTATGCCTCTTCAAAATAGCATCCTTTATTTCTTTTGCACTTAATGGCGAGAGTTCGATTAGGTTTATAAAGTTACTTTCAATTTTCCGGTAACTATTTATTAGTTGAAAAGTATTAATGTCACAGGCAAACAGAAATAAATGCTTATGAGAGTAGTCTTGAACCATTTTCATTAATTGATCTATTACTCGCATTCCATTTGGACTTTTTTCCCACCAAAGTTCTAAGTCATCAATAACAAGAACACTTTCATTAGGAAGACTATTTAAAATATCAGAGAATGTTCCGGATTTTTCCAAAGCGGTTTGAAAACTCGAAAGTAAATCGGCAGGAGAGATAGAGCCTGCAAATGGAGCCGGTATCTGATAGACTTCACCTTGAATATTTAACTTATTTAGTAGCTGATTCAAAAAGAAACTTTTACCGGAATTTCTTTCGCCGGTAATTAAAATACCTCCTTTATAGCCATTTCTAAAATGTTGGAAACTGTGTAGAGCAGAATTGAATTCTGTATCTCTACCTACCCAGAAATCTTTAAGGTAGAATTGCTTACGTAAAAAGAGCTGTCTGTAATAATCGGGTAGTTTTTTCAAAAGAGAATTGGGGATGTTTACGCTATCGTTAAAACGTAATAGATCATCGACACGAGTTTCTTTTTTGAGCATTGCTTTGCTTAGCTTACGAGCAAGTATGAGCCCGCTACTCTGATTATACCAAATCTTATTTAGTTGATTCTCAAGGAAAGTATTAAATCGTTTTATTTGTATTCTGATCTTCTCAAATTTGCGTTTTTGTGTTTGTAGCCTAATGTATTGTTTTAAGTTTGTAAGACTTAAAACAAAGGTATGTAGTTGTAATATTTTTCTGATATTTAACTCTTTGGCCTCAAAGAATAGCGAAAGTTCATTTACTTTCTCTTCAAATGCAAGATTCAGACTTGCCAGTTTTTCTATAGATAAAGTGATAAGGGTTTCCCAATCGAGTTGATTTTCGGTATCATCTTTTTGTTCATCAAATAAATTTATCTGTCTAAGCAGTTTTTTAAATTCATTCTGTAACTGTTGAAGCTCTGATCCTAATTTGAAGATAAATTCTTGTAAATCATTACTTAATTCTTTTTCAATCAGATAATCTACCGTGCGGTTTACCGAGGCTTGAACTCCTTCTAATACAAAAAATGCCGAGCCTGTATCTTTTCTTATACTGTCAGAATAAAGTTCAAGTTTTTCGGGAAAAATATTAAGTGCGGATTTAATTTTTTTATTTCTAATATCATTAATATCTAATAATTGCTGAGAAATAGAATAGTCTGAATTAGGGGCGTAACTCTGAATAAGCTCATGTACATTTTCATTGGTTGCCTGATTCTTTTCTTTTAAATTATTAAGAGATTCTTTTAGTCTTTTTATGGGTTGTAAACAGTTGGTTTTTATACTTTTTAATAGGTTTAAACGCTCTGTATTAATATAAAGACGAACTTGCTGGTTGAATTGTAAAAGTCCGTTATTAAGAAAGCTTCGATTGTATATTAGATGTAGATTCTGACTGTAAAGATCTGTAAATGAAATTAATTGTTTCTTTAATTTTTTACTGTGAGCATAATAGTCGATACTATGATTTTCGTAAGCATTTGGAAATAATCCTGATAGCTGTTCTGAGAAAGCATTCAAATAAGAAAGCTGTTTTTCGTAAGAGTGAGACTCAATGTTTTTAATGCTGTCATTGAGTTTCTGATTTAGCTCTTCAATAAATGTATGTATCTTATTATGTTTTGAGTTAATATCTTCTTTAGTAGGTAATTCCGTTTGAAGATTTTCGGGTTTTAATGTTTCAAATACATCCGAAATTTTCTGCATACTGTTATTAAAAGCATTACCCATTTTATAGTTTAACTGATCGAATTCTATTAATGAGTGGTAAACATTTTCATATATTTTATGAGGAAAATGTGTGTCGAGAAGACTTTGGAAGTTAACGTAATACGGAAAACTGTTAACTAGCATCCAAATAGGTTTTAATCGGTTTTTTGCCTTTCTTGTTTCTGTATCTTTAATATCAAAGTTTAAAATTTCATCTTTTGTACGCGTAATTTTTACTCGTAGCGGACTATATTTTATAATTTTGTTTAATTGTTCAATAAAGATGAAAATCTCGTTTTTTGTCTCTTCTGTTATCTTAGGTATCTGCTCGTTATCTAAATTAGTTAAGTATTGGTTTTGGGCTCGCATAAGCAAGCTGTGTTGTGCTATAATTACTTTCTTAAAACTGTCTTCGGTTTGGTTAGCTTCGAGACGACTATTTAGATTCTTGAAACTGTGATCTACTATATCGTTAAGATTCTGAATAATATTTTTGTTAAACTCACTAATAGTACTGAGTTTATTGGTAATGAAAGTAGAGTGAATATTTTGTAATTGTGATGTGAAATCTGTAAAAGCATTAGCTAATGCGATATCTTTTGGAAGTTTTGGTTTCTTCAATATAGGTTTGTCAACTCTATTTTCAGCTTTATATATCTCTTTGTCTTTATTAAACAAAAGCTTTCCTAAGTGCATCTCCTTAAAAAGTGAAGAGCTCTTAATAAGCACTACAGTACCAATATTTTGACATAGTTCATTCGTTTTATCCACAAATTCTTGTTCTTTCCCTGTTTCTAATGGAGGAAATCCCAAGAATGTTAAATCTGTATCAATCGATTCTTTTTCAATGATTTCGTAAAAACTCTTTTGTTCTATTTCGTTATCAATAACGATAATCTCAGCTTCTATACGTAAATTTTCCAGTATATTTCCGGATATTTCGTAAATGGATGATGTTAATTCAGATTGATTGTTTACAATTATTAACCTGATTTGCGCTCCTATCCATTCTTCTGAACTTATTAGAAATTTAGAAAGATATAAAGCCAAGTTTCCATTACTGCTGCCACCTCGCCACCAAACATCTATTTTTTTGCGCTTCCCAAATCCTCGTTTATTGTCGTAATCAACTAAGAGTACATTCATATCAAAGGCCACCAAATTATTTATACTTTGTATAAAACGTATTGGTTCTTTACTATGACGAGCCCATCCCATCATAACGGTATTTGGTTCTATACCCGAAAAGCCATACGTTTGAGCGACCATTTCTATACCATTGTATATATCGTTAACCGATTGTTGGCGTGTGAATACACCGGGGTATTTTTTGCTGGATTGACTGGTGATATTCTGACCCTTTTTAGAAAATAAGAAGCGAGAATCTTCTTTTAGAATTAAATCAAAGTTAGATAAGAAACCGTGGCTACCTACAAAATTACTTCCTAAGTCTAAAAGGTGAGTTCGTTTATTGGTGCCTCCGCTGAATAAAATAATATTTGGTTCCCAGTTATTTTCACTTAGCGGGTTTTGACTAATTTTATTCAGGCTTGAGCGGGCTAACGAAGTCCATACACTTTGCCAAACATTACTCATATTTCCTTGAACTTCTTTGCGTTTTAGTAGTATATAAATACCAAATAGGATTAGTAGAGATACTCCCATCGATAAAGTATCAATTTTAAACATAACACCTACGCTGGTAATAAATCCGATTATTCCTATCCATTTTGGTATCTTTAAACTAGGACGGAAGTCAGAATTAGCCCATCTTTCAAGAACATAAGCAAGGTTTATAAATCCGTAAGCAGCTATGTAAAACATAGAAACAATTGCAGCGATTATATCCAGTTCACCAATTAAAATACCTAATTCGGCAATAATAAAAGTAAATATTAATGCTTGACGAGGTTCATTATTTTTACCGGCTCCTTTTGCAAATAATTTAGGTGTAATCTTATCTATAGACATTGCTTGTAAGATTCGTGGAGCACCTAATAATCCGCCTAAAGCCGAAGATAATGTTGCTCCCCAAATACCGGCAATAACCAAAGGAGAGAACCAAGCAATTTTTTGTAAGAAATTTGTATCATTAATTAATAAATCACGATCGACATATAGCGCAAAGAATAATGCAAGCGATATATATACTACAAAACCCACTCCAATAGCTGCTAATGTACCAAGAGGAATGGAAGTTTTTGGCGATTTTAAATCGCCCGACATAGCCACTCCGGCAGTAAAACCTGTAACCGCTGGGAAGAAAATAGCAAAAATAACAATTAGATTAGGAGCTTCGGGAGCTACGTTTATACTGTTAACTGTCTGTTGAACATCGGCTTGTGTGAAAATACCAACAATAATGCTTATAAGTGATAATGCAATAGCTCCTAAAATAAAAAATTGCGCTTTAAGAGCAATAGAGGTTGAAGTGTATGCTAATATCACTAAAAGAACAATAACCAACGAACCTATTATTCTGGTATCGTTAATGCTACCTTCCATTCCTAAAAAGTTTGAAATGGCTTCTATTGCAATAAAATTTTCGACAAAACCAACTATATAAAGAGCTATGCTAAAGGCTGTTCCAATAAATAAGGTAATACCTATGGCTCCACCAATTGGTAAGCCTAAACTTCGCGATAGCATATAATAAATACCACCGGTTTTTATTTTTTTGTCCGTTGCTATGGACGATAGAGTTAATCCTGTTGATATACTAATAATGTGAGCAAGAATAATTAGTCCTATTGCAGCATAGATACCTGCTTGTCCAACTACCCAACCTAAACGTAAATACATGATTACACCTAAAATAGTGAGCAATGAAGGTGTAAAAACGCCAGCAAAAGTTCCAAATTTTTTGGGCATAAAACAGTTTATTAGTTTAAATTGTACTACTAATGTAGACAAATATACGTATTGGAAGGCATAAGGTTGCTTTGATGCTTAAATTATTAGCTTTCTAAGGCAGTACATACCAAAAAATAGTTACGAAATGTGCAATACTACCACCTAAAACAAAAAAATGAAATATTGCATGATTGTATGGTATTTTGTTTAAGAGATAAAAAATAGCACCGATAGAATAACTTAATCCGCCTATACTCAACCAAATAAGTCCCGGAGTACTGAGATTTTCTATTAAAGGTTTTAAGGCTATAACAACTACCCAGCCCATAATAACATAAGCAAGAGTACTAAGTTTATTGTATCTGCCCGTATAAAAGAATTTTAAAATTATTCCAATTATAGCCATTCCCCAAACAACTCCAAATAAGCTCCATCCCCAAGGTCCGTGAAGAGTAACAAGTAACAGAGGTGTATAAGTTCCGGCAATGAGTACATATATTGAAGCATGGTCAAATACATTAAGTTTTTTTCTGCGTGATGGTTTTGTCGACCAATGAAAAAGGGTTGAAGCTAGATATAATGTTACCAGACTTGCTCCGTAAATGCTATAACTGACAATATGCCAGACGCTTCCCTGAATGCTTGCAAAAACAACAAGTAGGACAAGTGCTACTATGCTTAATATAAACCCTATGCCATGGGTTGCAATATTCAGTCTTTCTTCTTTCTTTTCGTATTTTTTTGCTTGAATAGCCATAATTTAATTTATCCTAATATTTTGCGAATTAATTTTAATTTTCCTTTTGTATAGGGAGGGTATTTAAACCAAGGTTCGAACCAATTGGTTTTTTTTATAATTGATTTATGATGTGAAAAAGTTTTAAATCCATATTCTCCGTGGTAGTTGCCCATTCCAGAATTTCCAACGCCGCCAAAAGGTAATTTGCTGTTTGCTAAATGCATAATTACATCGTTTATCGCACCGCCGCCAAAGGAAATTTCTTGTAATACTCTTTTTTGTATAGTAGAAGAATTGGAAAACAGATAAAGTGCTAACGGTTTTGGCCTTGATTTTATTTGCGCAATTGCCCAATTTAAATCTTTATAGGTGATAATGGGAAGAATAGGTCCGAAAATTTCTTCTTTCATCACTTCATCATCAAAACTAACATTATCAAGAACCGTAGGAGCAATATATAATTCGTTTTCACATACATCTCCTCCTATAATTACTTTTTCATTATCGATAAGTTTTAATAGACGTTGAAAATGACGAGGGTTTATAATGCGAACAAAGGCTTCGCTTTCTGTGGGATTTTCTCCGTGAATTGCCTTTATTTGCTTCTTTATTTCGGCAACTAGTTTTTCCTTAATTGATTCGTGAACGAGAAGATAATCAGGAGCAACACAGGTTTGTCCGCCGTTTAAAAATTTCCCCCAAACAATACGTTTGGCTGCCATTTTCAGATTGGCATCCTTTTCAATAATTGTAGGGCTTTTACCTCCAAGTTCCAAGGCAAGGGGCGTTAAATTCTCAGTAGCGGCTCGCATAATAATTTTTCCTACTGCTGTACTGCCCGTATAGAAAATATAATTGAAAGGGTGTTTTAATAAGCTTGTAGTTTCTTCAATGCCACCTTCTATAACTTGTAATATACCTTCGTCAAAACTTTCATTTATGATTTTAGCCATTGCATTTGAGGCGTTTAGCGATAATTCGCTGGGCTTAATAATAACTGTATTTCCGGCTGCTAAAGCCGATACTGCGGGTAAAATAGATAGTTGATACGGATAATTCCAAGCCCCAATAACTAAAACATTTCCAAATGGCTCAGGAATAATAAAGCTTTTTCCCGGAAAATTACTCAAGCCGCTACCCACACGTTTAATCTTAGACCAACTTTTTAATTTGTTGATAGCTATTTTTATTTCGTGGTAGATAATAGCAAGTTCCGTTTCGTAGGTTTCAAAAGCCGATTTTTTAAAATCTTTATACAGAGCTTCATTTAATAAAGACTCATTGGCCTTTAATACTTGTAGTAATTTTTTTAGTTGTATAATTCGGAATTTGGTATCCTTCGACTGATTACTATCAAAGAATAAAGATTGTTTATCTAAAATATTTTTAAAATTATTTTTCATCAGATGCTGTTTTTTTTAGAAGTGAATAATAATTAAAAATTACGGTATGAATATTTTTCTTTAATGCGTCGATGGTGTATATCCCATCTAAAATTGTTTCTCCAATAAGCATGCTTAACAACTGTCGAGCAGTAATTTCAGTGTCTATATCTGATCTTATTTCACCTACTTCCTTTGCTGTTTCTAATATTTGATAGAGGTAGTAGCCTTTGCGGTAGAAGTGGATATTTACGCGTTTCCTCAGTTCCTCGTAGTTGGAAGCAGCCTGAAATAAGAAACGAAAATAAGAAGTTAATTGTTCAGACTTTAGCAGGTTTGCAATTTCTTCGTAGGGATCTATAAAACTTTTTTCAAAACGTTCGAGTTTTTCTGCTAAAGAAATATCTACGGAGTAAAATACATTCTGTTTTCTAAAATAAAAGAAGAAGAAACGATTTATTACCTCCATATATACCTGTTCCTTACTTTCAAAATGATGGTAAAAAGCACCCTTTGATAAATCGCAACTATGTATTATTTCGTTGATACTTACTTCTTTAAAACCGTTTTTTAAAAATAGAATAAAACTTTTCTGAATAATCAGTTCGCGTGTATCCATAGTGCAAAGATAAGCATAAAACCGACCGGTTGGTATGGGGCTGATAAAATTAATGAGTTTGACCTTATTTTTACGGTATTTTTAAGCTTATATTTTTTAGAATCCAAAGAACAGCTATGATTATAAAAAAATAAATAACCTTAGAATAATCCTAATGTATCGGTTAGTAATCATATTTCAAAACTAAATCCCGAAGGGATTGCATGTTTATAAAAGAATATGAAATGTAAATGTACGACCCTGTCAGGGTCGTATCCTCTTTATGTTTTTCGATTTTACAAACATTTGAACCCTTTGGGTTCGGGTTTAATCCACTTAAGTTTGTTAATAATCAATTAGATACACCTGTTAATAAGTATTGGTTTTATTAACAATTGGAAAGTTTTTTACTTTCTTGGAGGTTATTGCGCGGTCTGACGATTTGAATATGGTGCGTGCCGCAGTTTAAAGTTACTAACTTTCAATTTACAACCAACTTTTATTAATGCTTCAAACTCCATATTTACAACTAAATGCGGCATGCACTACCCGTTGTGCATTTAGAAAAATGCACTATATTTTTTAATAGGCCTTTTTACATTTTTAAAAATTGTTTAGCAGTCATAACAGGTAAGTCGGAATTTTTGAAGTCTTTCAAATTCCTAGTTATAATAAGGTCTTGATTATTCTCAATTGCTGTAAAATACTGAA
>JAGGWH010000099.1 GCA_021157585.1 Bacteroidales bacterium
ATATCATACTAATCTCTATAGAAATTAAAGCGGCTTTAAAATAAATCTTAAATTTTCTATATAGAAAAAGGATTATGGAAGAAGTAATTATATAATATTTTTAAATCTTTCACTACATTTGAATAATCTTTAAAATCGTTATTATGAAATCTGTTATTTTATTGTCTTTTTTTAGTCTAATTTTAATCTTCTCTTCTTGCACTTCTCCCTCTTCCGATTTGGAAAATGCGCTTGCTACAATCACTACCGAAGATATTGTTCATCATAGTAAGATATTAGGGTCTGATGAGTTTATGGGTCGTAAACCCTGTACCGAAGGAGAAATAATAGCGACTAACTATCTTGAGTCGGAATATAGACGTATTGGTTTAGAGCCTGCTGTAAATGGTAGTTATTTTCAAGAAGTTCCACTGATGGAAATTTTAAATACTCCTGATGATAAGCTTAAAATATCAGGAAATGGAAAAACATTCGACTTTAAGCTATTAACAGATTTTTCTGCTTTTTCTATGAGGGCACAAAAAGATATAAAAATAGATAAATCCGAAATCATTTTTGTTGGCTTTGGTATTGTTGCTCCTGAATATAACTGGAATGATTACGAAGGTATAGATGTAAAAGGTAAAACGGTTGTGGTTTTGGTAAACGATCCCGGCTTTGGTACTGAGAACAATGATTTCTTTAAAGGTAATACCATGACTTATTATGGTAGATGGACATATAAATACGAAGAAGCTGCGCGTCAAGGTGCTGCTGCTTGCTTTATTATTCACGATAGCAAGCCGGCAGGTTATGGTTGGGGTGTGGTTAGTAATGGAAACGAGGCTCCTCGTTTATTTTTAGCAGATAAAAATAATTATGCCGATCGTTGTGCTGTACAAGGATGGCTTTCTCAAGATGCCGCTAAAGAACTTTTTTCTCAAGCAGGTTTTTCAACCGACCTTTGGAAAGAAGCTGCTAAACCGGGTTTTAAAGCAATGCCGATGAATCTTTCGCTTAGTATGAATATGAAAAACAGTTGGAGAATTGATAAGTCGCATAATGTATTGGGAGTTATTCGAGGATCAAAACGACCTGATGAAGTAATTATCTATTCTGCTCATTGGGATCATTTTGGTATTGGACGAAAAGTAGATGGTGATAGTATTTACAATGGAGCCGTAGATAACGGAACTTCTTTATCTTGGATGTTAGAAATAGCCGAAGCTTTTGTTGCTTTGAAAGAAAAGCCCGAACGTTCAATAATGTTTTTTGCACCTACGGCAGAAGAATCAGGATTGCTTGGAGCTACTTATTATGTTCAAAATCCAATTTTCGACTTGGATAAAACAGTAGCGGATATCAATAACGATTTAATGCTGCCTTATGGAAAGATGAAGGATGTAATGATAACCGGTTATGGTCAATCAGAATTGGATGATTATGTAGAAGAAGTTGCTAAAAAGTACGATCGTTATATTTTCCCCGATCCTAACCCGCATACAGGTATGTATTTTCGTGCCGATCATTTTGCCTTTGCAAAAGCAGGTGTTCCTGCACTCTTTGCAAGAGGAAATTGTGATAGCAGAGAATATGGTAAAGAATGGGCATTGAAAAAAGAAGCTGATTGGTTGGCAAATAATTATCATAAGGTTACTGATGAATACGAGGATTGGTGGGATTTAAGTGGTGTTACCGAAGATGCAAAATTACTTTTTGAAGTAGGATATAAGCTAAGTATGGAAAGTACTTTTCCAAAATGGAAAGAAGGGTCGGAATTTAAAAACTTACGATAAAATACATTTATTAAACACTATTTACTTTATTTCTGAGTTCTCAGAACACAGCTGTAAAATACTATGAACATACTCATAAAAAGAAAAATCCTCGGAATAATATTCAGTATCTTTTTTACTGTTGCGGGATACTCTCAAGATTTCTTTAGTCAATCGTTACTACCTAAACCAAGTGGTCCATTTGCTGTTGGTTTAACAAAGTTGAGTTTAACAGATAGTAGTCGTACCGAAAAATATACCCACCATACCACCTTTAGAAAAGTGCATATTGATATTTGGTATCCTGCCGAGAAGCCTCAAAATCAAAATTATATAAGGCTTTTAGATGGGTTTTCTTCAGACTTGATTTATAATATTTTTAAATCGAAAGGAGTGCGCTTAAGCCTTTTGGATTCTATAAAACAAACACCATCGTATAGTTTTGCTAATGCAAATTTTGCTGAGAGTCAGAACGAATTTCCTATTATTATTTTTAATCCGGGCTTTTATTTTGGAATGGCTCCTCTATATTCTGCATTTATGGAAAATTTAGCCAGTCAGGGCTATATTGTCTGTAGTATTTCTCATCCTTACGAACAACCGTTTATTAGTTTTACTGATGGTGAAACGGTATATATAAAAAAGAAAAAATCGCAATTAACATATCTAGAACTATGGTTAGCTTATAAGTTGCAATTTCGTAAACCTGATAGTCCGGAATCTATTGATATTATTACACGAAATTATCTGCGGAAGCTAAAACGTTTTGATGTTATGCTCGACTTATGGATGGAAGATATTCAGTTTGTATTGGATTATCTTTTTTATGAAAAGGAGAATAATAATTCAAATGTATTAGTACAAAAAATGAATTTAGACAAAATTGGTACTTTCGGACAATCGTTTGGCGGAGCAGTATCCGGTCAGCTTTGTTTGCGCGATTTTCGTGTTAATGCAGGTGTTAATTTAGATGGTTTTCAGTTTGGAGATATTATAGACGAACCTATACCAAAGCCTTTTATGTTAATACAAAGTGGATATAACGATTTGTGGAATTATGGAAATTCTGCAGTTTTTTCCAATACTGTTGCTGATTATTATTTTATCGATATTCCAAAAGCACGTCATTTAGTTTTTAGTGATGCAGCTATACTTCCCAATATTTCTCTTGAGAATCGCTTAGATATGTTAGGCAATGTAGATGGTCTTGAAACTCTTAACAACTTAAATAAAGTTATTTTGGAGTTTTTTGATATCTATTTAAAAGATAAGCATCCTTCTTTTCTTTCTTCAACACATCCCTTTGAAGGAGCTAGTCTACATTTCACTCCACAAAGAGATAAGTACGCTAATTAGTATAACTTTATTTAGTACAATAAAGCTGTATCAGATAGCTGTTTACATAAGTAATTTATTACTAAATAAAGGTCTTAAATGCTCTTGATTCTTCATCCTGAATAATCAAAAATGAAGAAAATACATACGTTTACTTATTCCTTTATACCTCTTACGAAGTGTTCATTGTACAAAAAGCCTTTCAGAGCTACTTTTGTTACATAATTAAAAACCTTCAAATCATGAAAAAGAAAATTAACACTCAAAAAATCCTCGTTTTATTTACGGTTTTATTTCTTGGATTAACATCTTGTCATAAACCAGAGGACATTAATACAGATATTGATGATGTAATTGATAATGCTTATACCATTAATAATAATTCCGATGATTTAAATAAACGTATGAATATTGTTCGTGAGCCAATTTCGAGTGATAATACTTTAAAGTCATCTGTTTCTGATACTGATTTTGACTATACTTGGTACTTAGTTGCCGAAGTTGATGCTCCTATGTTTAATAATAAGCCTTTAAGTGCTACTGATGTTCGTGTTTTAGGAGATAAAGCTTATGTATCTTACAATCGTCAAGGAGATATTCATGCAGGTGCAATAGAAGTTATTGATATTTCTGATCCAACAGCTCCGGTAATTCTTAGTTATATGGAGTTTGATGGTGTAGATATTAATACTTTGGCTGTTGATGATTTTGGAACTGATGCAGAAAGAAAAATTTTCTTAGCAGGTTCAAGTAATAAGAAAGGTGCTATTTTACGTCAGGTAATTGTAAATGACGGTTTATTAAGTGGAGGTGTTACTGATGTTAGTCTTTCTAAAGCATTTGATGATGAAAATACTATTTCTGCTTCGGCAAATGGTATTGCTCTTTCTGATGATTATATTTATATGACTTCAGGAAATAGTGTTGGCGGTACTTTTCAACTCGATAGACAAACTTTAGCTATCATTGACAATGACGAATATTCTGATGCTAAGCATGTTGCTTTAAATGGTAATGGTGCAGGTGCTTATCAACTTTCTTTAATAGCCGGTGATAATGCAAAATTAAATGTATATACTGTTGGATCGGATCTTACTTTAGAGAATAGCTGGAACTTAGGTGTTATTCGTCATCAAAATGTTGAAGAACCTTATTTAGGAAAAGCTACTTTATCTATTCGCGAAGGCGAAAACATTGCTTTTATTGCAACTAATATGAATGGCATGAAAGCTATAGATATTACAACAGGTGCAGAAGTTTATTATTCACCATCAGATATGCTTACTACAGGAAATACACATGGTTTAGCTATAGACGAAAACTTTATTTATATGGCTAATAGCGATGATGGTTTATTTATTGGATATATTCCCGAAGATGGTGGCGAAATTGTTGAAGTTCAGCGTTGGGATTTAGACGAAGTAGGAGCTTCTGCAAATATGGTTCAAACTTCCGGTGATTGGGTATTTGTTGCTAAAGGTGGCGGCGGACTTAAGATTTTACGCAAAGCACAAAATGGAATTTATCCTTCCGTTTGTAATTGGGATGCCGATGGTAAACCAACTTGTATTGAAAATACAGAATTATGCGAAAATCTTATTTCAGATTTTAATGTAACACTCCCTGAAGGAAGTAATGCTTTAACTAATCATCCTGAGTATTTCTTAAATCCAAACAGAGAAATAGTTTTAACTGAAGATGCAAATATTTCAGTATCTTTTGTAAAAGAAGGTGCCGGATACAAAAATTCTTTCGGATATTATACTTATAATGTTTCAAATCCTCCCAGATCGGTAAGAGATATACAATCCAGTATGAAAATTATCTTTGCTAATGCATCAGCAGTAGGAGAGGGTGGAACTTTAGTAGAAGGCGATCGTGTAAACTTAGGTTCTTTTGAAGCAGGAACTGTTATTGGATACTTTGTTATTGCTAATGGATGGAATGGCGAAGAAGTAACAGAAGGTTTAGCTACCTATTATACAACGCCAAGATTTAATCGCCGTAGAACACAACAGTCTTTAATGTTGTATAGCGAAAGTTGTGGTTCATTATTAACTGCCTTTGAAGATATTCATGTCTCAAGAGGCGATAGAGACTTTAACGATATAGTTGTAAAAACAACTATTAATCCTATGTCCGCAATGAATATGACTGGTGTTATAGCACTTTCTGTAGCAAAATAAAAGTTAGACTTAAATGATATTTGAAGGTCGGTGGGGGCGTGATTTCCCCTGCTGACCTTTTTTTATTTAAGATTGCTTGTTTGGGTTTGTAGTTAAGCAGTATAACCTAATTACTTAGGTTAAAAGTTTGTTTTATATTTGCGCTCTTGAATTTCTGCGTTTTCAGAATGAAAGATAAATTATACACTTACGTATTCTAAATACTCATTTACGAAGTGCTTGTTGAATATTATTGTTGCATAATATACTTTTGTTTAGTAAAGTGTAGAAGAACCTTCAAATTATGAAAAATAAAATTAATATTAAAAAATTTCTTGTTGTCTTAGTCGTTTTGTTTACAGGACTATCAGCTTGTAACAAACAAGAAGAAATTAATACCGATATAAAGGACTCAATTAATGATACTTTTGTTATTAATAATAATTTCGACGATTTAAATACTCGTGTGACTATCGTTCGAGAGCCTATAACAGTTACCAATAATTTAAAGATCTTAGACTTAGGTGGCGATTGTTACGATTATACTTGGTATTTAGTTGCCGAAGTTGAAGCTCCTGATTTTAATGGAGAACCTTTAAGTGCAAGCGATGTTCGTATATATGGCAACAAAGCTTATGTAACTTATAATCGTCAAGGTGAAGAAGTTGGAGGAGGCTTAGAAGTAATTGATATTACTAATCCGGTTTTTCCTGTTATTCGTGGTTATGTAGAGTTTAATGATGCCGATATTAATACACTCGCTGTTGACGATAAAGGTATTTATGAAGGCTTGAGAGTTTTTCTTGCCGGATCCAGTAAGAAAGGTGCTATTTTACGTGAGGTTTTTACTTTTCCTAGTGGAGAAATAGATCGTCGTAATATTGATATTAAACTTTCCAGTATCTATTCAGACGAAACAATCACTGCATCTGCTAATGGGATTGGTCTTTCTGATGAATATATTTATATGAGTTCGGGAAATAGTTATGGTGGTACTTTCCAACTTAATAGGGACGATTTGTCTTTTATTTCTCATGAAGAGTATTCCGATGCAAAAGGAATTGCTCTTAATGGTGATTTTCCCGGTGCATATCAGCTTTCCTTAGTTGCAGGCGATAATGCTAAATTAAAAGTTCATCATGTTGGGGCCGACCGTACTTTAGTTCATAGTTGGGATATCGGCTCTATTGTTCATCAAAATGTTGAAGAACCTTATTTAGGAAAAGCTACTTTATCAATTCGCGAAGGCGATAATATTGCTTTTATAGCTATGAATTCAAATGGAGTAAAAGGAATTAACATTGAAACGGGTGCTGAGATTTATTCTTCTCCTGTGGAGATGCTTACGATAGGAAATACACATGGTTTGGCTATTGATGAGAAGTTTGTATATATGGCAAATAGCGATGATGGCTTAACTATTGGATGTCTTCCAGAAGATGGTGGTCCTATGATTAATGTTCAACATTGGGATTTAGATGAAAGCGGTGCTTCTGCCAATATGGTTCAAACTGATGGCGATTGGGTATTTGTTGCCAAAGGCGGCGGTGGATTAAAGATACTACGTAAAGTGCATAATGGGACTTACCCAACTGTTTGTGCTTGGGATACTGATGGTAAACCTAATTGCATTGAGAATATAGAATTATGCAATAATCTAATTGCAGACTTTAGCGCTTCTCTTCCTGAGAGCCAAAATGCATTGGTAAATAGTCCTGAGTATTTTGAGAATGAAAACAGGGAAATAGTTTTAGCTGAGGATGCAAATGTATATGTATCTTTTGTACAAGAAGGAGCCGGTTATAAAAATACTTTCGGGTATTATACTTATGATGTAAATAATCCTCCTAATACTATTGACGATATTAAAGGTAAGATGAATATTATTTTTGCAAATGCTTCAGCTCTTGGATACGGAGGAACTCTTGAAGCAGGGGATCGTGTTAATCTTGGAAGCTTTCCGGCAGGAACAGTTATTGGCTATTTTGTTATTGCTAATGGTTGGAATGGAACGGAAGTAACTGAGGGTTTGGAAACGTTTTATACTATTCCTGAGTTTAATCGTGATGGCACACAACAAGCTATTTTGATGTATAATCCAAGTTGTAGTTCTCTATTAACAGCTTTTGAAGATATTCATACAAGCGGAGGCGATAGAGATTTTAACGACATAGTAGTAGAAACAACTATCGATCCTTTATCTTCAATGAACACAGCTGTTGTTGTTCAATTTCCAACACTAAAATAATTTTAATTGATATATTTAAAGGTCTGTTGGGTTTAATTTTCTAACAGGCTTTTTTTATGCAACTAAAATTTATACAATGCGTATTATAAATATCTTTAAAATAAAATTTATAATGAAACAGTATTCCCTAATTTTTTTGACCTTGGTTTTTTCTTCACT
This sequence comes from Bacteroidales bacterium, assembly GCA_021157585.1. Classification (NCBI taxonomy): domain Bacteria; kingdom Pseudomonadati; phylum Bacteroidota; class Bacteroidia; order Bacteroidales; species Bacteroidales bacterium. Next base: position 7,662 of record JAGGWH010000099.1, read on the forward strand.
CTTGTTTTTTACATCTTGTAAAGACAAAAAAGTTGCTGATGAAAAGGTAAATAAAACTACTGAAGTAAAAAAAGCAGCTGTAGAAGTAGTAAAGCCTGTTACCGTAGAAAAAGTAGCTCCTGCTCCTCCACCAAAGCCGGTAATTAAAAAGATAATTGTAAAGGAGGGCGAATGGCTTTATAATATTTCTCGCAGAGAATATGGTAATAGTAGTGGTTGGCAAAAAATTTATGATGCTAACAAAGCTTTGATTGATAACCCCGATTTAATTTTTCCAAATCAAGAGTTGGTTATTCCTGACTAAAATGAGCAAACGCTTATTTCTTGCTATTCCTATTAAACCTAATTCACAACTGCTTCGGCAAAGGAGATTTTTAATGTCTAATCTTACTGAAGAGAAAATTAATTGGGTGAAGGAAGATAAGCTGCACCTGACCTTAAAGTTTATTGGTAAAACACAGGCAAAGCAAATCCCTGAAATTATAAAAGCTATAAAAAATTGTGTTAAGAACTTCAATTCTTTTCAGATGAGTTTAGAGCGTATTGGTATTTTTGGAAGCAATTATCATGCGCGTGTCGTTTGGGTTGGAATAGGCGAAAACGAACAGCTGAGAGCATTGCAAGGGAGTATTGTTCAAGAGTTAGAGACGATTGGCTTTAATGGCGATCGGCAGAATTTTGTTCCTCATTTTACTCTTGGTCGAATAAAAAAGATCCGGAATAAAGATCATTTTAAACGTGTAATGGAACGTACCGAGAAAGGATTTATTCAAGAAGTAAAAGTAGATGATTTTGTGCTTTTAGAAAGTGTTTTAACTGCTGAGGGTCCGATTTATAAAACCATTGAACGCTTTATGTTGAGAACAGTTTAATTGATGTCTATTTATTGTTAAACAGATTCATTGTTCTTGCAACACCGGCCGTTCCAAAACTAAGCACCATTTGCGTAGCTTGTTCTATTCGCTCATTTAACATTTCTTTTTCTTCACTTTTCCACTGACTTAAAACAAAATCAGCCTGACGACCTCTACGATAGTCGTTTCCAATACCAAAACGAAGTCGTGTAAAATTTTGAGTTCCTAAATGTTCAATGATATTTTCTAATCCGTTATGACCACCATGTCCGCCTTTACTGCGCATTCGTAAGCTACCCGGTTCTAAAGCAATATCATCGGTAACAATAAGTAAATTTTCTATATTTATCTTTTCTGTTTGAAGCCAGTAATTTACAGCTTTTCCACTCAGATTCATATAGGTGCTTGGTTTAATTAATACAAAGATTCTGCCTTTGTGTTTAATGCGAGCTACTGCAGCTAATCTGTCTGCTTCAAATTTTTCTTCTTTTTCATTGGCTAGAGCATCCACAATATCGAAACCGATATTATGTCGAGTATGTTTATACTCAGCACCAATATTCCCCAGCCCAACAATCAAGTATTTCATGTTTTAATATTTTGGATAAAATTAAGCTTCTTTGATGGAAATAAAAAAAGGTGTAAGAAAATCTTACACCTTTTAGATATTTTGGAGTAGAATTATTCTGCAGTTTCGCTTTCAGTTCCTTCTTCCCCTTCAGCTTCTTCTTCATCCTCTTCATCGTCTTCTTCCACACCACGTGCAGTTTTGATGTTAACAATAACATTTGAAGGATCGTCAAGGAAGGTAATATTTTCTAATTCAACTTCTTTAACTTGAATACCCATTCCAATTTTTAAACTGGAAATATCCAGTACAATATTTTCTGGAATGTCGGTAAATAAACCTCTTAAGGTTAGTTTACGCATTTTGTTTACTAATCTTCCACCATTCATAACGCCAATAGGTACTCCTTCTAGAATAACAGGCATACTAACAGTAATAGGTTTTTTCTCAAGTACTTGTAAGAAATCGGCATGCAATACTTTATCAGAAACAGGATGGTATTGAACATCTTGTAATAAAGCAACATATTTGTTACCGCCAATTTCAAGGTCGATTAAATATACCTCTGGAGTGAAAATAATTTTATCAAATTTCTTTTCGGGAAGTGTAAAAGAAATTTGCTCTTTGCCGCCATACATTACACAAATTACGTTTCCTGCTTTGCGTTGGGCTTTTGCATCTTTTTTCCCTACGTTCTCTCGGAGAGAACCGCTCATAGATACTCTTTTCATTGTTAATTAATTTAAATTTATAAAATAGTAGTGAACTTAAAGTGTTCACTTATTGATTCAAAATTATGTACTCTTTCTATTACATCCGCAAATAATTCTGCCGTAGATAATACTGTAATCTTACCTTCCGATTTACGAGGTAAGGTGTCGGATACAATTACTTCGGCAATGGGAGAATTTTCAAGGCGTTCAATGGCATTTTTAGAGAAAACGGCATGAGTACAAACAACTCTAACGCTTTTAGCTCCTTGCTGAATCATTAAATCAGCAGCCTTAGTAATAGTTCCGGCTGTATCAATAATATCATCAACCAAAACAATATCTTTACCTTCAACGTCACCGATAACTTGCATTTTTTCAATCTTACCGTTTTTTTCTCTTTGCTTAAAACAAATAACCAAATCGGTATTTAGAAATTTAGCATAAGCTGCAGCACGCTTTGCTCCTCCGGTATCCGGCGAAGCCATTGTAATATCTCCTAAATTAAGACTCTGTAAGTAGGGTACAAAAATAGAAGATGCGTAGAGATGATCTACGGGTAAATCAACAAAACCTTGGATTTGATCCGAATGTAAATCCATAGTAACAATACGATCTACTCCTGCAGCCACTAATAAGTTGGTTATAAGTTTAGCTCCTATTGATACTCTTGGACGATCTTTTCTGTCTTGGCGAGCAAAGCCAAAATATGGAATTACAGCAACAACTTTTTTTGCCGATGCGCGTTTTGCAGCATCAATCATCAACAGCATTTCAAAAATATTATCTGTAGGTGCAAAAGTAGACTGAATAATAAACACATCGTTTCCTCTGATAGAATGATCGTAAGACGGCTGAAATTCTCCATCTGCAAACAACGAAATAGAACTCTCTCCAAGCTCCTGTCCGTACGCTTCAGCAATTTTTTCTGCTAAATACTTTGATGCTCGACCACTGAAAATTGATACATTTTCATTCATGATTATTAAGGCTTTAGGTTGCTGCTTTTACGGCGGCAAAAGTACTCTGTTTTTTTTGTAATGCCAAATAAAATTTAGTTTGGAATATTTAAAAAAAAGCTATCTTTGCAGCGCAATTTTAAGCTGGTTGACGGATTCTAAATGCTTTTTTTAGTTTCAATCAGGTGGTAAGTAAATTGAGTTCAGATGGCGGAACCGAAGCATTTTTTGCGGAGCTCCCGACAGATGGCGACAAAGAGAGCCCAGATGGCGGAATTGGTAGACGCGTTGGTCTCAAACACCAATGAGGTAACACTCGTGCCGGTTCGACCCCGGCTCTGGGTACTTTTTAAAACCGTATTCGATTAATTTTTAATTGTTTACGGTTTTTTATTTTATGTTTTAGTCAACCATTTTGGATCAAGAGCAAAACGGATCAAGAGCAAAATCCTGTTAGATCGACCAAGGTTTAATAACTTTTTTTACAAAAGTGAGAGCGCGACTTTAAGTCGCGCTCTCACTAAATTTATAATCCCAAATCATTCTGCAGCTTGATAATTTCCTCTTTTGCGATATCTAGAGCTTTTAGTTTTTTAAGCGGCATTATCTTTTCTTGTTAGAATTGTAAAGGATAATTTGGATATTTTCTTCATTAATATCAATACCTCTATTGCTTTGGCTGTACGCATTCCACACTTGGTTAGAGATGTTTAATCCAATTTTCATATCGGCTTCAATAGCAATCCATTTCCCCGTTCTAATAATTCCAAAAATGTTATTCGGAAATCTTGCTCGCTTTTGCTCAAAGTCGATAAAAGTACTTGATGAGGTAAAGCCAACAAAAGCGCCTATAATAACAAGTCCAAGCATATACAAAGAATAATACGTAGAGATAAGACCCAGTACAAAAACAATTATTCCAGAAAATGATCCCGCAGGACCAAAAGACTTATTGAGTTTGTTTTGTACTATCATAACTTTAGATTTTATGGTTTCTTATTCCCTGAATTAAAATGCCCAATTTATAGAAGCTAAAAAGTCTGATACTTATAAACCCGTTAATGAGAAAGAATTTTATAAAAGGTTTGAGAAAAGGGAAGAAAATTTTAATAAACGGAATGAGTTTCTTTGTACTCGGATTCGAGTAAAAATTCAGCAAAGAAACATCTTGAATAAAATCTGGATCGTAATTGACATAATCTAAAATGGCAATTAAATTATGGATACTTTTCTCTGTTTTTTTAAGATATTCAGCATTATTCTCAAGATGCCCATTCAGAACAGGGTTTTCTATATGATTAATTTCTATTCCTTTTTTCTTTAGCTCAAAACCAAAGAGCGTGTCTTCGTGACCGTATTCGCTTAGCCTTTCATCAAATTTTATTTCTTGAAGTAACTGTTTGCTAATCAAGAAATTATTGGTCATAAAGGATTTGTTGGGCTGTTGCTTTCGTTCTTCATAGCTAAGGCTTTCTCTTTCTATTCCATATTTCCAACGCAAAAGTTTATTGCTGTCGGGCTTAGCACTATCGTAAATCCGGCCACCACAAATAATGGAGCTTTCGCCTTTCTTTATAGCTTTTAGATAATTGGATAAAAAGGTTTTGTTTGGAATTAAGGAGTCGCAATCGAGGAATAATAGATGATCGTATTGCGCATGATCCAGAAACAGATTTCTAATTTTTGCCCTCCCGATATTCTCCTCTAACTCAATATATCTATGCTTATTGCAAACTGATTTGTTAAGTTCTTTATATTCAGAAGAAGAACAATCATCGATAAGGATAAGCTCAACAGAAGCCTCTGCTTTTTCCATTTGCATCGATAATTCGTCGAGCAATGGCGAGACATTAAAATTGTAAATCGGAATGCAAATAGAAATCATATGCTTCTAATAAGCCATTACCCTAACAGTAGGTGTTTCTCCTTCAGGAACTCGAATATTAAGCGTTTTGCTTAATGAAGAACCGGAAACGAATTGGGAACCAACAACTACAGATTTGGTATAATGGTTATACGGATCTTCGTCTTTACTGGTAGGTGGTGGACATTTTTTACACTTATAAGGAACTTTTATATATAAAGGCTTAGGGTAAAATTTAGCACTGGTTGATGACATTGCTTTTCCTGTTGCATTGGTAAACTGGAAGTATGCAATAGCATCTTCTGCAGATTTGATATAAGTTTCTCGCGCTTGATTAAAAACCTTAAGATAATCGGCTCCATGGTTGGTTACGCTTGCAGTCAGTTTATATAAATCGGCTCCTTTTTTGTTGCCTTTCTTAACTGCGGTAAAGCTTACCAATAGACCGTTTATTTCAACGTCTTCCCCTGCTTTAAGTTCTATAAATTCCTGACTAAAAAGAGGACTAATAAAAATGCTCAGTATTACAATTAAAGCTAAAGTATTTTTTTTCATAGTACTATTTGTTTTTAATTATGATAGAATTGAATCAAAAGTACAATTGTTTTTTTTACTTTAGCTGTGAAAACATATTCGCTCTTTAATTAACCGTTTAAACCACAAAATAATTTAAATCTTAAAACTATGAAAAAGAAGTATTTAGTATTTCTCAGCTTGTCATTTTTTTTGATAAGTTTTTTTTCTGTTCAAGCACAAACAAAGACCGATTTTAAAACACCACTTGAATTTTTTGGCTTTCAGCCCGGAAGTGATGGCAATTTATTTACTTATGAGCAATTGATTGATTATTTGCAAATCCTAGATAAAGGCTCTGATAGATTAAAGATGGAGCAAATCGGCGAAAGCCCAATGGGAAAACCAATGTATATTTTGTTTATTTCCTCGGTAGAAAATATCCGGAATTTGGATAAGCTTAAAGCAATGAATAAGGAAATTATGCTTAACCCTAATCTTTCAGTAGAGGAACAAACTCAACTAATAGAAAATGCTAAAGTATTTTTTCTAGCTACTTTATCAATGCATTCTAGCGAAGTAGGACCGTCGCAAGCGGCTTCACTTATTGCTTATGATTATGCTACAACACAGGATGCTGAAATGCTTTCTTATTTTGATGATGTAGTTTATATGATGGTTCCTAATCATAATCCTGACGGTATGGATATGATAGTCGAGAATTATTTAAAATATAAAGGAACAAAATACGAAGGTGCTACTATGCCGGGTTTATATCACAAATATATTGGTCACGATAATAATCGCGATTTTATTACTCTTTCTCAATCGGATACTAAAGCGATATCAAGCATTACAAGTACTACTTGGTTTCCTCAGGTAATGGTTGAAAAACATCAGATGGGTTCTACCGGACCTCGTTATTTTGTACCACCTAATCACGATCCAATTGCGGTAAATATTGATCCAGGACTATGGAATTGGGATGGATTATTTGGAACCAATATGATAAAAGATCTTACTAAAAATGGATTGAAAGGTGTTGCTCAAGCTTATGCCTTTGATAACTATTGGCCGGGTTCAACGGAGACTTGTTTATGGAAAAATGTGATGGCTTTTTTAACTGAATGTGCCAGCGTTAAATATGCAACGCCCATCTATATTGAGCCTAATGAGTTAAGAGTAAGCGGTAAAGGTTTAGCCGAATACGATATTAGTTCCAATATGCCCGATCCTTGGCTTGGGGGCTGGTGGAGATTGAGTGATATTATGAATTATGAGCTTGTTTCAACCAAATCAATAATTAAAACGGCATCCTTTCATAAAAAGGAAATTTTAAGTTATACCAATAATTTATGTAAAAAAGAAGTTAGTCTTGGACAAAGTCAAGCACCTTATTATTATATCTTATCTGCTAAACAACACGATCAAGGTCAGTTGGTTGCATTTGTAAATCTTATGTTGGAACATGGAATTCAAATTAGTCGTTTAACGGAAGACTTAATGGTTAATCAAACGGTTTTTGAAAAAGGTTCTATCGTAGTTCCTTTAGCTCAACCTTTTCGTGCTTTTGTTAAAGAAGTTATGGAAGAACAAGAATTTCCTGTTAGGCATTATACCAAAGGTGGAGCAATGATTAAGCCTTATGATATCACTTCTTGGTCTTTGCCATTGCATATGGGTTTGAAATCCGATGAAATTAATGTTCGTATTGATAATTTGAGTAGCAAATTAGAAGCAATTACAGAAAATATAGAAGCTGTAAATACTTTTACTGAGGATGCAAAATATGTTATTCTTCCGGTAGAACAAAATAATAGTTTTTCAGTTGCTTTTGAACTCTTGGATCAAGGGCAAACGGTTTATCGCTTAAGTTCGGATAACGAGCTTGCAAAGCAAGGAAGTTTTGCTGTGAAACTGAATGCTAAAACAAAGGAAACTTTAAGTAAATTGTTAAAGGAAAATTCTGTTTTTGCTGTTTTTACTTCCGGTAAAATTGAAGGCTTGACAAAATTATCAAATCCGAAAATTGGTTTAATCGAAACTTGGAACAGTGATATGGATGCCGGTTGGACTCGCTATGTTTTAGATAGTCATCATATTGAATTTCAACTCATTCGTCCTGATGAATTAAAAACTATTGATTTAAAGCCTTTTGATATATTAATCTTTCCTTCATCTTCAAAAGATATTTTATTAGAAGGAAAACGTAAGAGTTCCGATGGTTTATATTCCCCCAGCAGTTTGCCTCCAAAATATGCTGTAGGTATGGGTAAGGAAGGTTTAAAACGTGTGATGGAATTTGTTCATCATGGAGGAAATATTTTGAGTTGGGGTAACTCAACAGCTTTGTTTATGAGTCCGATGAAAATAAATACAGAATCGGGAGAAACAGATATAAAACTTCCTATTTCTAATATCTCAAAACAACTCGAGAAAGCAGGATTGTATGTGGCGGGTTCTTTAGCTCAAATAAATTTACGAACTAATCATCCTTTAACGTATGGTTTACCGGAAAAAGTAAATATATTTTATAGAGGAAATCCTGTTTTCCAGACCAGACAGCCGGGTTTTGATATGGATAGGCGTGTGATTGGTACTTTTCCAAAAGACAATATCTGCTTGAGTGGATACATGAAAAATGAAGATTTATTAGCTAAAAAGCCTGCTGCTGTTTGGGTTCGTGAAGGCAAAGGACAAATGGTATTTCTTGCTTTTAGTCCACAGTTTAGATCTTCTACAAGCGGCGTTTATAAATTTTTATTTAATGCTTTGTTGCTTGATTAGGAATTTAAAAAATTAGATTTATTCACTCTACGAGGGCTTTAAACCCTCGTAGAGTGATTCATTTATAGTAAAAGGTTCGCTAATTCAGAAACAGATTCGCAAACATATTCTGGCTTTTCTTGTATCACAATGGCTTCGTCGCCATATCCATAGCTAACCCAACAAGCTTCGACATTATTATAATGAGCACCCATAATGTCATATTCTCTATCGCCAATCATTAGGTATTCTGTATCAGTTTTGTTTCCCGTAATTTCCTTGGCGTAGGCTACAATTTCCTTTTTATCGGTTCTGCTGCCATCAGTATTTGCTCCGGCGATAAAATCTACATAATCAGAAAGTTGAAAATGATCCAACACTTGTTTTGCAAAATGAGTTGGTTTCGCAGTTGCAAGAGAAATTGTCTTTTTTTGTCTTTTAAGCTCTTGTAATAATTCAAAAATACCGGAATAGAGTGTGTTCTCGAAAATGCCTTTTTCTGCAAAATATTCTCTAAATATATGCAGCATTTCAAACGCTTTTTCTGTGTTAAGATGGTATCGATTTTTAAAAGATAGGTGCAGAGGCGGACCGATAAAGCTGAGCAACTCTTCGGGATGCTTTTCAACGATTCCTTTCTTTTTTAGGGCGTAGTGTATGGAGTTTATAATTCCTTCTTTTGGATCAGTCAAGGTGCCGTCCAAATCGAATAAAAGAATGGAAGCTTTAATGGCCATTAGCAAATAAGAATTGATAGCTTAAAAAGACGCCTAAGCTAGTCATATTAGAATAATCGATATTAGTTTTTTCGGGATCGTAAATATTCTGAAAGCCGTAAGTATAGCGAGCTTCGAGTTGAAATAAACCAAGTTTACTTTGATATCGCAGTCC
>JAGGWH010000100.1 GCA_021157585.1 Bacteroidales bacterium
GCTTTTGTCTTGAATAAATAGGTAGGCAAAATTACATAATGACTCATAATAAATATTAAATAGCTCTTCAAAAGAATCACTATCTCCATTTTTTATTCTGTTAAAAATTTGGACTTCTCTTTCGTGTATTTTATTAATTTTCATGAAGTATTTTACCTTTCAAAGGTAGTAAATCCAACGGAATATAAAGATTAAGTTTTTGCTCTTTTTTTAATGTAATTTGTGTCGGCAAGTATTCTTTATGCCGAATCAGGCTATTAGATAATGAAAGGAGTTAATCTTTCTTTTTTGAAAAAGATCTGCGAGCTTTTGGCTTTGAGTTGTTTCCATATTTCTTTCGCCCTCCACTTCCTGTCTTTCTTCCACTTCCACCATGGTTTCGGTTGCTTGAATGTGATGGTTTGGATGATTTGTGTTGTGGCTTTCTATGTTGCTGTGATGTTTTCTTAGAAGGAACAAAAGTACCATCATCTTCAAAGGGCTGATCTGATATTATCGGAATCTTTTGATCAATAAGCTTCTGAATATCTTTTAAATAAGACCTTTCTTCTCCATCGCAGAAAGATAATGCAATCCCACTTAAGTTTGCACGACCGGTACGACCTATTCTGTGAATATAAGTCTCCGGAATATTAGGTAAATCGTAATTGATAACGTATGATAGTTCTTCAACATCAATACCACGAGCAGCAATATCTGTTGCAACTAAGATACTTACCTCGCCATTCTTAAAACTCTCTAAGGCTCTTTGTCTGGCTGCCTGTGACTTATTTCCGTGGATAGCCACAGCTTTAATCTGAGCTTTTCCTAACAATCTTACAATTCTGTCTGCTCCGTGTTTTGTACGTGAAAAGATAAGTACAGAACCAAAGACTTCCGTTTGTAAAAGATGTTTTAACAAATTTGTTTTGTTGCTTTTACTCACATAATAAACGGCTTGTTTGACTTTATCTGCGGTGGTTTGTTCGGGATTTATAGTAACCTTTTCGGGATTGCCCAAGATTTTTTGTGATAATGCAACAATTTCTGTCGGCATAGTGGCCGAAAAAAATAAAGATTGTCTTTTAGAAGGGAGTTTCCTAATGATTTTTTTAATATCATGAATAAAACCCATATCCAACATATGATCGGCTTCGTCTAAGACTGAAAATTCAACGTCTTTTAAGGAAATATAACCTTGATCTATTAAGTCTAATAAACGTCCGGGAGTGGCAATTAGAACATCAACTCCTCTTAGCAGAGCTTGTGTTTGTGCCAATTGTTTTACTCCTCCAAAAACAACGGTATTCTTAATTCCTGTGAATTTCCCGTAGGTGGTAAAACTTTCGCCAATTTGCAATGCTAATTCTCGTGTTGGAGTTACTATGAGTGCTTTAACTTTTCGCCTGCCTTTATCCGATTTCTTATTTTGATATAAGTGTTGAATAATGGGAATAGCAAAAGCCGCTGTTTTACCTGTTCCTGTTTGTGCACAACCTAATAAATCTTTTCCTTTTAAAAGAATAGGGATAGACTGTTCTTGAATTGGAGTTGGGTTTTTATAGCCTTCGGCTTCGAGGGCTTTTAAGATAGGAGCAATAACTCCTAATGTTTCAAATGTCATATATTGTTTTTAATAGCATCATAAATTGCTTGATGAATTCGTGTGCGAAAATTAAATTTACTAATTTTATTGTTTTTGGCATCAGGATATACTCTGTTAGATAAGAAAATATAAACTAATTGTTGTTTTGGATCGACCCAGGCATAAGTTCCTGTAAAACCTGAATGACCATAACTTTCTAAGGAAGCACTTTTACAAACGGGACCCAAAGAATCGTAAACGGGATATGGTTTGTCGAAGCCTAATCCTCGTCTGTTTTCTACTTCTTCAAAGTCATATTGATAAGTAGTATATTGGTGGATAATAGAGGAATCAAGAAGCTGTGTACCTGCATAATATCCGTTTTGTAGAAACATTTGGAAAACAGCTGTCAGATCTTCGGCATTGGAGAATAAACCTGCGTGACCACTAACTCCGCCTAACATTGCAGCTCCCGGATCGTGTACATCACCGTGGATTAACTGTTTGCGAAAGATGCTATCATATTCGGTTGGAACTATTCTATCCAAAGCGAACTTTTGTCGAGCTAAGAAGCCTATATTGTGTAATCCCATTGGTTGATAAAACTTCTGCTGAACAAAATTTTCAAGTAATCTATTGCTCTCTAATTCAATTATTTGTCGAAACCAATAAAATCCTAAATCGCTATATTTGTATTCATACTTTTTCCGTAAATCAGAGGTTGAAATTGTATCGTAAATTACAGATGCGTAATTTTTGTCGATATAAAGGTTTTTAGCTACTCTAACAGTATGCTGCTCATCAATTTTATCACTAAAATCTTTTGGATTTAAATTCCCTAAACTATCTAATTCAGATAAATAAAAAGGAATCCAAGGTGTTAGTTGTGCCTGATGGGTGAGAATAGCAGCAATTTTTATTTTTGCTTTATTGGTGTTTTTTAAATAAGGGAGATAATTGGAAATTATGTCATTTGGATCGAATTTATTTTCAGCTTGTAATTTCATTAGTGAGGCTGTTGTAGCCGCAATTTTTGTGATACTGGCTAAGTCGTAAATAGATTTACTGTTAATAGGTTTTTGTTTGGAATACGTCTGGTATCCAAAAGATTTTGAATAAATAATACGACCTTCTTTAGCAACAATTACCTGACACCCGGGAAAGGCTTTCATATTAATGCCTTCAATAACAATACTGTCAATAGTCTGTAATTTTTTACTATCAACTCCTAACTGCTCCGGAAGGGCAAAGCTCAAACGTTCGATACTCTTTAGTTTAAATCCATATCCGTTAGGATATGTTTTAGAAAGAGAAACAGGTAGTTTTCCTTTGATTGATATTGCTCCAAACAGCTGTTGAGCAACTGCTTTAGCTGCAAATTCATTATCTTGATGTGCTATTACGCTTACATCAAATAAAGAATCAATTTCTGAAAATTGTCTGTAGGCCAATGGCCCGCCAAAAAAGCTAAAGATTACTTTATGTTTTTTTGCCAATAGCTTTATGAATTGCCTACTTTCTTTTGTAACATTAAAATTATTGTTGGGGAAAATAGATACTCCTCCAAGAGCAATAATTATCCGATTGTATTCAGCAAGTTGCTTTTCTGTTTTTTGAGCTTGTTCATTTGTAAATGTCTTTGGTAAAGAATAGCTATCAACGATTGAAAATTTACTAATTGTCTCTAAGAATGAATTTTCTGCTTTAAAACCAATATTTAGAACTGCAGTTTTTTCTGAATCTTGAGGAAGAATAGGAATAGTTTTATTATCATTTTTTAATAAAATATTAGCTTCTTCATATAATTGTTGATTTAGAGCAATTGCTTTTGGATTGTTTAAATCTGTTATGAGGTTTTTTAAATCAACCTCCTGTTTATTAAATAATCCTGCTCGGTATTTATATTTGAGGATTTTTTTTACTTTCTCCTCAAAATATGTATGCTCAATTCTGCCGTTATTAAGTGCTGATGAGATGCTTGTAATAGCTTTTGGGACATCTTTGGATAAAAGTAAAAGATCATTTCCGGCAAGCAAAGCCCTGACTTCAATCTCACCGGGCTCTACAAATTTAGTTACTCCATTCATATCTAAAGCATCGGTAACTACCAAGCCTTTAAATTGTAAAGAATTACGTAAAAGTCCATTTATGATTTTTGGCGAAAGGGTAGAAGCTAAATTTGTTTCGTTTTCTAAAGCGGGAATATATAAATGTGCTACCATTATTCCGCTTAGCCCGCTGTTTATCAACTTTTTAAATGGCACTAGCTCAATGGAATCCAGTCGTGCAAAAGAATGATTAATTATGGGCAATGTTTTATGAGAATCATTATCGGTATCGCCATGTCCGGGAAAATGCTTGGCAGTAGCTAAAATATTTTGACTTTGCAATCCGTTTAAATAGGCTAAAGCTTTATCGCTGACTTTTTGTGGATTATCGCCGAAAGAACGACTGTTAATAACCGGATTTTTTGGATTTACATTGATATCTACTACGGGTGCAAAGTTCATATGTAAGCCAATTCGTTGGCATTCTTTTCCGATTTCCTCACCCATTTTATATATCAGACTGTCATTTTCAATACTACCTAATGTCATATTAAAGGGAAAAGAAATAGTAGAATCCAATCGCATTCCTAAACCCCATTCTCCATCAATAGAAGTTAATAATGGAACTCGGCTTAGTTTTTGCCAGACATTGTTTTGCTTGGCCTGTTGCATAGCTCCGGATTTAAAATAACATACTCCCCCTATACCATATTTTTCAATATAATCAGTAATTTCAGGGAGATATGCTTCTCCGGAATTATTGGCTCTTACCATTAAAAGTTGAGCAATGCGCTCTGTTTGGTTTAGCGAATTATATACCGAATCTACCCATGCGGTTTCTGTTTGCGGAGATTTAATTAGGGTATCCACAGTTTGCTGTTGTGCTTGTGCAAAACTAAGTGTAAATATAAATAGGAAGCTAAATAGGTATTTCATTTTTTGACTATCTTCTGCAAAAATAAGATTATACTCGTTGAATTTTTAATGTTTTAAAGAAATTTGCTATGTTTTTGTGTTTTTGAGCTTTAGCGGAGGAAAAAAGCTAATAAAGAATATCAATTATTCAAATATCATAAAAAAGTTGCTAAACAAAAACTTTGGTACGATTATGGTATTTTGCTGTACGAACTTAAACTTGAAAACTATGAAAACGCAAAAAATAACCTTAGGATTTCTTTTCCTTCTTACACTTGTATTCTTCTCATCGTGTACAAAATATGACAGGCCAGCCGAACTTTCTGTAGATGCTCAATCTTTAGAATTTGATAATTATACATTGAATAGAAAATTCAATATTGTAAATATGGGTGATGAGCTGTTAAGTGTTGCAGCCTATTCTGATGAAGAATGGGTTACTGTTATTGGTGGCGATGTCAGACTGTCGCATGCTCAATCAACCATTGTAAGTATTCAAATTAATCCTGAATTTTTTGAGGAATATGGTGTTTATTCGGCAAATTTATTTTTGCAATCAAACGGAGGGAATTATACAATTCCCATTTCGGTTTATTATTATCAATCAGAAGAACCACAATTGGCAGTGGATTTAGATTATTTAAAATTCACATCAAATACAACACAAAATTATTTTACCATTTATAATGATGGCGTAGGGGATATGAATTTTTTACTTGATACCGATGCTTCTTGGGTTCAGTTTTCACAAAATATCGGGACTATTGCTCAGGGCGAAGAACAACGGATTTATGTTGATGTGGACAGAGCAGGGTTGGATGCAGGAATATATTCAACCGAAATTAATATAATTTCTAATGGCGGAAATACTATAATAGATTTGGATATGGATGTGGCAGTTTACAGTATTACATTTTTCAATCCTGTATTTACAACTATAGAAATTCTTAGTCCGGAATTTGACCCGGTACAGATTGAAGCCGGCGAACATTATAGTTTTTTGTTTACTGATAATCCCGCATCTTTTGTTTATACGGCTTCTACTCAAGGAGTAACCGATAGTGGAACGCCTTTAGGAATAAATATTTTATGGGATGAAGAAATTGATGTTTCCGGTTACGATTCTCCTACTTTTAATCTGAATATTAGTGCTGATTATTTCTTTTTGGCGGTGAAAAATACAGGAAATTATTATCTCGATTTATGGAGTATAAATTATGGGAATGATTTTCAGATTGATGATGATTTTTCTATTCCTAATGATGCTATGGAATATGGAGTGGCGTATTATGATGCTTTTGAAGATACAGATATTTATGCCAGATTATCGGGTACGGCTTATGACGTGAAATGGAGTCAGGGAGTGGAATTTGTTTTTCCATGGACTGAAAATCAATCTATTTTATTGGAGAATAATTTTAAGAAATCTACTCTTATACGTGATAATTTAAAATCGAGTTCAACAAAGAGTTTAATGGTGAAGCCATTTAAAAGGTCGGTTACAAAACCAAAAGGATCTATCGATTTATACAATAAAAGATAGATGCTTTAACATTCTTTAATTTAGCTCAAAATACTATTTTGGAATAGAAATAGTATAAGTACGACGAGATTTATTAGCCAAATAGGCTTGTCTAATCCAAGGATTATAAATTTTAAACTCCTTATAGTTTAAGTCGAAGGACTTGGCAAAAGCAGGTATATTGCTTATAGCGGTATCTACGGTTATTTTCTTTAGTTTATAAGGTTTGTAAAGGTCTTTTTTACGAAGATAAAATCCGTAATCTTCGGGTTTTTCCAAGAGGGCTTTAATAGCTAATATTCTATAAACATAGCGTCCGGTTTCTTCACCAAAAATCATATCGTAATAATTGTCTTGTTGTTGGCGTTCGAGTTCTTTCGAGATTTTATTTGTTCCTGCATTATACGAAGCTGCAACTAAAGTCCAGTTGCCATATTTTTCATAAGCTTTATTCAAATATTTACAAGCGGCTTCGGTGGCTAATTCCACATCATAACGTTGGTCTATATCGGCATTTATTTCTAAGCCTAATTCTCTACCCGTATGTTTCATAATTTGCCATATTCCGGTTGCCCCTGCCGGTGAAACAATCTGACTTAATCCACTTTCGGCAACAGCTAAATATTTAAAGTCGTCGGGAATATTATTTTCTTTTAAAATGGGTTCAATAACAGGAAACCAACGCTGTGCTTTTTTAATAAGAAAAATAGAAGAAGAATGAAAATATGTATTTACTGTCATTTCTCGTTCTAAAGCTTCTTTAACGTAAAATTTGTTGAGGGGAACTTTCTCATCTGCAAATTTTATATTATGAGGGATTTCAACAGCAAATACCTTAATATTATCTTCAAATCCGGATTGATATGTTTCATTATTGACTTCGTATTTATTGCTAAAACTAAAGCTGATAAGTATAATAATAAAAATACCGCTAACAATTGGGAATAATGTTTTTTTCATTTTAATGTGTTGATTAATTATGGTTTATATTATTTAAAATGGACTGATAAAATCTTTGAATAATGGACTTATTTTATCTTTTTCTGAAAGTAATGGTTTAATATTGCTTCCCCAATTAATATTCAAATCAGGATCATTCCAAAGTATACTTCCTTCGGATTGTTTATTGTAAACGTTGGTGCACTTATAAAAAAATACGGTATTATCTTCTAAAGTAATAAAACCATGTGCCATTCCGGGAGGTATCCAATACATAAATTTATTATCTTCGGTTAATTCAATAGATTCCCATTGCCCAAATGTTGAAGACGATTTTCGTAAGTCAACGGCAACATCTAAAACAGCACCTTTCATAACACGAACTAATTTTCCTTGTGCATAAGGTGGCTTTTGAAAATGTAGTCCACGTAATACTCCTTTCATCGATTTTGACTCATTATCTTGGACAAAATTTTGGTCAATACCTTTTGAGAGAAATAGTTCTTTATTATAGGATTCGAAAAAGTAACCTCTGTCGTCTTTGTAAATGTTTGGTTTAAGAATTAGAAGGTTGGGGATTTTAGTTGTAATAATTTCCATAATTGTTCAATTATTTTATGTTTTTTTTTGTCACCTAATACTAAAATAGAAAGCGAGTGCGGCTTTATTGTCGCACTCGCTTTTGTAAATTAATTATAAAAAGGAGTTACTCCTAAATTTGCAAATACAAATGCCCATATATCGGTATATTCTTCAATAATTTGTTCTGTTGATTTACCGGCACCGTGACCGGCTTTTGTTTCTATACGGATAATTACAGGGTTCGCACCACCTTGCTTGGATTGCAATTCGGCAGCAAATTTAAAACTATGTGCAGGAACTACACGGTCGTCGTGATCGGCAGTGGTTATAAGAGTTGCAGGGTATTTAGTTGTAGCATGTATATTGTGATATGGCGAATATTTTGCCAAATTAAGAAATTGAATAGAATCTTCTGATGTACCATAATCAGGAGCCCAAAAATATCCTATGGTAAATTTATGATAACGAAGCATATCCATAACGCCAACGGCAGGAAGAGCGACTTTAAATAGTTCGGGACGCTGAGTCATACAGGCTCCTACTAACAATCCTCCGTTAGATCCGCCACGAATAGCTAATTTATCACTATTTGTATAATTATTATCAATCAAATATTCAGCGGCAGCTATAAAATCGTCAAATACATTTTGTTTGTTTAATTTAGTTCCGGCCTGATGCCATTCTTCACCAAATTCGCCACCACCACGTAAGTTAGGCACAGCATAAACGCCGCCATTTTCCAAAAAAATCAAGTTCGCTATACTGAAACTGGGTTTAAGGCTAATGTTAAATCCTCCATAGCCATAAAGTAAAGTTGGGTTATTACCGTTTAGTTCTAAATCTTTTTTATGAGTAATAAACATAGGAATTTGAGTTCCATCTTTACTGCTGTAAAAAACCTGTTTTGTTTCATATTTATCAAAATCAAAATCAATTTCAGATTTTCTGTAAACTGTACTTATGTTTGTTTCTATATCGTATTTATATGCAACATTTGGAGAGGTAAAAGAAGTAAAAGAGTAAAAAGCTATATTACTATCTTTATCGCCGGTAAAACCACTAACACTTCCCAGTCCGGGAAACTCTACTTCGTGAATTTGTTCGCCATATAAATTAAAAACAAAAGCTTGCGAAGCCGCATTGTGCATATAGTTAGCAATAATTTTTCCGCCATTGATGCTAACACCATCTAAAACATCATCAGCTTCTGCTAATATTTCTTTACGAGATTGAGTCTTATCTTCAATATTAAGTGCAAATAGTTTGTTTTTTGGAGCTTCTTTATTAGTCATAATAAAAAGTGTATTCCCTATATTGTTTACAATGTAAGTCTGATAATCGTAAGATTCTTCAATAGGAATGAACTCTCCTTTTTTATCTTTGGCCTTTTTGTAATAAAGTGAATTTCCGCGTGTTGAGGGTGTGCTTCCGCTAAGCACTATTATACTTTCGTCATCGGTAGTATATATACTCCACATATACATTGGGTTAGTAGGATCTTCATAAATCAATTCATCATCAGCCTGTTTTGTTCCTACTTTGTGGAAATAAACTTTGTTGTTTTTGTTTACACCTTTAAGCTTATCACCTTCGGCAGGTTCGTCAAAACGACCATAGAAAAAGCCATCGCCTAACCACGACATACCGGAGAATTTTATCCATTTAAGGTGGTCATCCATTTTTAATCCGCTCTCAACATCGATTACAAATATTTCGCGCCAATCAGAACCGCCCGAAGAAATGCTGTAAGCAGCGTATTTACCATTTTTTGAAAAAGACAAACCACTCAGAGCTACTGTCCCATCTTCGGAAAATGTATTTGGATCGAGAAAAACACGGGGCTCACCCTCTAAATCGTCCATTTGATAAATAACGGCTTGCTGTTGTAGACCGTCATTTTTGGAATAATACCAATAATCGCCTCGTTTGTATGGTAAGCCATATTTTGGGTAATCCCAGATTTGGGTTAAACGTGATTTGATGCTTTCACGAAAAGGTATAGTTTTTAAATAATTGAAAGTAACTTCGTTTTCGGCTTTAACCCAAGCTTTAGTTTCTTCAGAATTATCATCTTCTAACCAGCGAAAAGGATCGGCAACTTCTGTGCCGAAATAATTGTCGACTACATATCCTTTTTCTGTTATAGGATAATGAAGGCGATCTTTTGGCTGCGTGCATGAAGTAACAAGGAAGCCAATTAAAACAAAATAAAACAATACTTTTTTCATATATTTAGGAATTAATTTTGACAAAGATAAGTTGACAAAAATTTCGTATAAAATTAATAAAAATTTACCTTGAAATAGGATTTTATTTTCTGCTTGAAATTAATTGATTTTAATTTATTTGTAATTTTAACTTTCGATGAAGATAGATATTCAAATTGATCCCGGTGCAGGGCCTTGCTTTGGTGTTCAGAGAGCTATTCAGATGGCTGAAGAGCTTTTGAAGAAACAAGACAGTCTTGCTTGTTTGGGCGATTTGATTCATAATGAAGAAGAGGTTAATCGTTTGAAAAGTAAAGGTTTACAAGTTGTATTCCATTGTAAAATAGTGGAGCAGAGTGGAAAAAAATTACTTCTTAGAGCACATGGAGAGCCTCCTTCTACATTTCGTATAGCAGAAAATTACGATGTTGAATTAATTGATGCTACTTGTCCAATTGTTAGTAGATTACAGAAAAAAGTGGCAAAGGCTTGCGAACAAATGATGGTACAAAAAGGACAAGTAATATTATTTGGCGATATAAATCATGCTGAAATAATTGCTCTGAAAGGATTTTGTAAGGGCGAACTTCATATTGTAAGAGATATTAGTGATTTAGAAAAATTGAATCCGGCAAAACCTACCATATTCTTTTCGCAAACAACTAAATATAAGTCTGATTATCTTAAAGTTGTAAAGGCTTATAGGCAGATGAGAAAGAAAGGAGAATATACTGAATACCCTTTGAAAGTTGTTAGCTCTGTATGTAAGCAGATAGCTAAACGTGATTTGCAATTAATAGACTTTTTACAGAATAAAGATGTATTGGTTTTTGTAAGTGGAAAAGAAAGCTCAAACGGAAATAATTTATTTAGAGTAGGGGCTAAGCAAGTGAAAAAAGCCTATTTTATTTCTAATTCAAATGAGTTGAAAGCTGATTGGTTTATGTCGGTAAAAAATATTGCTATCTCCGGAGCTACTTCAACACCACTGTGGCTTTTAAAGAAAACATATTCTCGTATAGAAGAATTGTTAAGTTAGTTATAGTAGCCTGCATTTATACTCGTATCACATTCTAATTTTATTATCTTTGATGTAAAAATAAATAGACTTTCATGTATCTTAAACGACTTAAATTCACCAACTTTAAAAATTATTCTGAAGCAGAATTGCAGTTGTCGCCTCGCATAAATTGTTTTATTGGGCAAAATGGTGCAGGAAAAACTAATGTGTTGGATGCTATTTATTATCTTTCTTTTTGTAAAAGCTATTTTAATCCTATTGATTCTCAAAATATTCGTCATAAAGAGGAGTTTTTTGCCATTCATGGCGACTATGTCCGACAACAAAATGCAATAGATAAAGTACATTGCTTATTAAAACGTAATCAAAATAAGCAGTTTAAGTTAAATGAAAAGAAATACAATCGCTTGGCAGACCATATTGGCCTTATCCCTTTAGTAATGATTTCGCCTTACGATAGGGATTTGATTAATAATGGGAGTGAGGTTCGTAGAAAATATATTGATGGTGTTGTTTCTCAATTCGATAAGAAATATTTGAATGATATTCTGGACTATAATAAAGTTCTGCTACAGCGGAATACTCTCTTAAAACATTTTGCCGAACGTAGATATTTTGACGAAGCGGCACTAGACATTTGGAATGTGAAATTGGCAAAGCTGGGACATGAGGTTGTTGCTAAACGTAAGGCTTTTGTGGATGAGTTTATACCTATTTTTCAAGAATACTTTAAATTGATTAGTGGTGGAAACGAAACCGTTGAGCTAAACTACCGCTCTGCTCTTTGCAACTCTAAAATGGAGGATTTATTAAAAGAAAATTTGGCTAAAGATAGAGTTGTACGTTATACTTCGGTAGGTGCTCATAAAGACGATTTAGATTTTTTAATTGATGGTTTTCCTATAAAGAAATATGGTTCGCAAGGACAGCAAAAATCGTATGTAATTGCAATCAGATTAGCTCAGTTTGAGTTTATGCGTAAAATAAAATCATATAAACCTATTTTATTGTTAGATGATGTTTTTGATAAACTGGATATGCAAAGAGTTAAGCAGTTGATACGTTTGGTTAGTGAGGAGAATTTTGGACAAGTTTTTATTACCGATACTCAAAGAGAGAGGGTGGAACGACTTTTTGATGCAACTAATTTAGACCATAGTTTGTTTGAAGTTGTAAAAGGAACAGTTAAAGAAATTGGTAATGGGCGGATTTAGAAAAAATGATGAAAAGAAAATAGATGAGGTTTTTCATGAGCTTTTACGAGCTTATGGCATTTCGCGTAAATATGATGAACATCGACTGAAAAGCGAATGGGAAAATATCGTTGGTAAAACCATTGCTCATCAAACATTATCTTTGGTTATTGATAAAGAAATAATGTATGTTCGTCTAAAATCACCCGCATTACGTCAAGAGTTATCTTATTCCAAAGGTAAGTTAGTAGATAAGCTAAACGGTATTGTTGGAAAAGATCTGATTAGAGATATTATTTTTTTGTAATCATTCAAAGAAGAAGCTCCTGTTTTTGGGTTTCTTCCATTTTGAATAAATTTATTTGTTATAGTCAAAATACTTAGTAATCATTGTTTATAAGTACAAAGTATCCTCAATATACTGACTAAAGAAAAAACATAAATTTGAAAAATATTTTTTAAAGTATTTCTTATAAATACAACTATGACACAGAAAAAATCATCCTTAGGCCCACTTTTTATTATTGGAATATTATTTTTTATACTGGGCTTTATTACTTGGCTTAACGGAATGCTTATACCTTATTTACGCACAGCTTGCGAATTAACTAATTATCAGGCACTTTTTGTGACTTTTGCATTTTACATTAGTTATACGGTAATGGCTTTGCCATCATCTTGGATATTGGAGAAAATTGGCTTTAAAAATGGAATGTCTGTTGGTTTATGGGTAATGGCTGTTGGAGCTGTAATTTTTATTCCTGCTGCTTATACCCGAGTATTTTCTGTTTTTTTGATTGGTTTATTTGTACTTGGAACGGGAATGGCTATTTTGCAAACGGCTGTTAATCCGTATATTACTATATTAGGTCCAATAGAATCTGCTGCTAAGAGGATTAGTATTATGGGTATTGCAAACAAAACAGCCGGTGCTATGGCTCCTCTTGTTTTGGCTTACTTTATTGTTCATCCTGGCGATGATGAAGCAATTCGTAATTTAGTAAATCTGTCGCAAGAAGAAAGAGCTGTATTTTTAGATTCTCTTGCATCTAGAGTTATTATACCTTACGTTGTAATGGCTGTTATATTGCTTTTAGTAGGTTTGGGTTTAAAGTTCTCTAACTTACCTGATATTGATTCGGAAAATAACGAAGATATTCAGGATTCTACTAAGAAAGACCATAGTAGTATTTTTGAATATCCCTACTTAATTTTAGGCGTATTAACATTGTTTTTTTATGTAGGTGTTGAGGTTATTGCAGGTGATACTATTATTCGTTATGGACAATCATTGGGAATTTCTATGGAATCGGCAAAGATGTTTACTACTTACACTATGCTTTCTATGTTGGTAGGATATATAATAGGTATTTTTACAATTCCACGCTATATTTCTCAACATCGTGCATTACAGCTTTCCGCTGTTTTAGGAATAGTATTTTCTTTAGCTGCGCTTATTACTAATGGATTTGTATCCGTAATGTTTATTGCTTTTTTAGGTTTGGCTAATGCATTAGTGTGGCCTGCTGTTTGGCCTCTCGCTATTAAAGGCTTAGGAAAGCATATTAAAACAGGTTCGGCTTTGCTCATTATGGCTATCTCCGGTGGGGCTATTATTCCTTTACTTTGGGGTAAGATGTCGGATATTTATGATACGCAGACGGCTTATTTAGTTCTAATTCCTGCCTATCTGTTTATTTTGTTTTATGCTGTTTATGGTTATAAGATAAAAAAATGGAGATAGTATAGAATTATGAGTGTTTAGTATTTTTCCAGTATATGTAAATACTCTTCAGTTTTATTGGCAGTATGATTCCTATTTTTATCTTTATCGGCTTTAAATCGTTGATAGTTAGTAGATGATAAATCGTATTTGCCATAGCGACTCATTATCTTTCTGATATGCTCAACCGACATCAGTCCTTCGTTATTATAGCTTAAAAAGATATATTTAAAATTGGCATTTTTAATTAATTCTTCAAACTCGCTACTCACAGAATTTGAACTGCAATATTTTGATTTATTATATGCTCTTAGACCCGTTTTACCCTTGGGAATAAATGAATCGTATTTGGCAATAGTATTTAAAATGTGATAATTCGCTCCGTATTGTCTGGCATTGTATGGTGGATCAAGATAAAGGATATCACCTTCAATTTTATTTATTAGTTTATTACTGTCTGTATTATAAATATCGTTTTTATTATTGCTTATTTCAAAATTTGCAGGAGAGATAATTAATTCTTTTTGAGCCGATTTTTTTAAATGTTTTAAATACGCTCCGTAAACAGATGCTGTATTAGCCACCTTATCAGCACTTTCTAATAAGCTGGCTAAAAGAAAGTAATAAGTATCATCATTTATAGTATTGCTATTTTTCCATGCTTCAATCTGTAGCCTGACAGTATCTATCTTTTTTCCATTATCATCAGAAAAATATTGTCTTTCTCCATTCTTCCCTTTGCAATAGTTAGTATAAATAAATCCTTCTTTGGTTTTAAGCTTATTTAAGCTTGAAATAAACTTATCATTATTGGCTATTGCTAAATTGTTACCGATATAATTTCTATTTAATACATAGCTGTAATATTCAAAATCGTTACTAATTACCTTTTTAACTTCTTGTTTAAAAATCCTGCCAACTATTCCCGTTCCGGCAAAAATATCACAGAAAACTTTCTCTGATAAGTCTTGACCTACGACGGAATAAACGGTGTTTTTTATAAAGCTTGATAATTTATTTTTAGAACCTATGTAATTCATTTATTTTCTCAGCTCATATTTATTTAATTCTATGCAAAAATAGCAATCTGCTAATTCTATTCGAATATATTTTTTGCTATTTAATTCTCTTTGTTATCCAGATAATATCAGATTGAATTTCTCCATTGCCAAAGTTAAATTTATAAAGTTTGTTCTCTGAGAAATTTTTTACATAATTATCTATAGCTAATTTTAGAAGTCCTATTTCTGATTTCATTTTCCAATGCTCTTTGTTTTTGTAATCATATAAAATAATGAATAATCTGTTTTTTAAGTGTTTTCTGCCTTCCTGACTTTGGTTATTGTAAAGCCATTGTATAAGTTCTCTTTCATGTGTTTTGGCATATTGATAAGAATGTTTAAATCCTCTGGGGAATATGCTTGTTTTATGATCGAAAGGAATATTGTTTATTTTAAAGTCAACAAGCTTGTCGCTACGGTTTTTGTTTGCCTTAATGTTTGAATGTGAGGTAAACAGATACTCGACAGCCATAGCCGACCAAAAGTTATACCATCTGTTTAAGGCGTAGTTTCTCAGCGATTTATCAAAATCATGAGTACGCTTTAGTAAAGTTTCAAAACTATATGTTTTATATATAAAATTTGTGGCTCTATCTTTAATATCTGTTTGTTTACTGCCCCAATTATATGGATAAACTAAGCGTTTTTTTAATTCAATTTCAAGTCTGCTTAAATCCATAATCATTATTTATTTCAATAAAGTTAATGAATTTATGGCAGACTTGAGTTGTTTTTAGTTATGTGGATTATCAAAAACTAATTTGTCATTTCTGTAACTTATTTCAATACTTCCTTTAGAATCAATATCTCCTGATAATATTTGTTTGGATAATTCATTTAAAATTTCTCGTTGAATTACTCGTTTTATTGGTCTTGCTCCAAACTGGGGTTCAAAGCCAATATCAGCCAGATGCCTTATTGCTGAGTCATCAACTTTTAGATTAATTCCTTTTTTAGAAAGCATATTTTTAAGTAATGATATTTGAATCTCAACAATTTCTTTTACTTCGCTTTTATTTAGCGGTGTAAACATTACTATTTCATCAATACGATTTAGGAATTCAGGTCGTATTGTTTTTTTTAGTAGGCTAACAACTTCTTCTTTAGTTTGTTCAACAATAATATCTCGCTTATTCATGTCTAAATTCTCAAATCGTTCTTGAATAATATGAGAGCCTAAATTAGAGGTCATTATTATTATAGTATTTCTAAAATCTGCAAGCCTTCCTTTGTTATCGGTAAGCCTTCCTTCATCTAATACTTGTAACAAAATATTAAAAGTGTCAGGATGTGCTTTTTCAACCTCATCGAGTAGAACTACAGAATATGGTTTTCTGCGTACAGCTTCGGTAAGTTGTCCTCCTTCGTCATATCCAACATATCCGGGAGGAGCTCCAACCAGTCTGCTAACAGCGTGACGTTCTTGATATTCGCTCATATCAATACGAGTAATTGCATTATCGTCATTAAATAAATAATTGGCTAATGCTTTAGCTAGTTCTGTTTTTCCAACACCTGTCGTGCCGAGAAATAAAAAAGAGCCAATAGGACGATTACCATCTTGTAAATCAGCTTTTGAGCGACGAACAGCGTCCGAAACAACTTCTATTGCTTCGTTTTGTCCTACAACACGTTTGTGTAGTTCTTCTTCTAATCGTAATAGTTTTTCTCTTTCGCTACTCAGCATTTTACTTACGGGAATTCCTGTCCAACGTGCAACTACTTCCGCTATATCTTCGCTTGTAACATCTTCTTTTATAAGAGCATTATCTTTATTTGCAAGTAGTTCGTTATGTAACTTTTCAAACCTAACTTCTTCTTCTTTTATTTTTCCGTATCTAAGCTCGGCTACCAGACCGAAATTTCCTTCTCGTTCTGCTTTGTCGGCTTCTTGTTTATATTCTTCAATTTTTGCTTTTGCAGTTTGTACTTTGTCAGCTAAATCTTTTTCGTTTTTCCACTTAGCATAAATATGATCTCTTTGCTCTTTTAAATTTGCAAGCTCTTTTTTTATTTGAGAAATCTTATTTTTATCATTTTCGCGTTTAATAGCTTCAAGTTCAATCTCAAACTGCATTATTTTTCTATCTAAAATATCTAATTCTTCCGGTTTAGAATTAATTTCTAAACGCAGTTTAGCTGAAGCTTCGTCCATTAAATCAATAGCTTTATCCGGTAAGAACCTGTCGGATATATAGCGTTGCGATAACTCAACAGCCGAAATAATAGCACTATCCTGAATCCTAACTTTATGATGAGTTTCGTATTTTTCTTTAATACCTCTTAAAATTGAAATTGCACTTTCTCTGTCGGGTTCATCAACCATTACCTTTTGGAATCTACGTTCAAGAGCCTTATCTTTTTCAAAATATTTTTGATATTCGTCTAAAGTTGTTGCTCCAATTGCACGTAGTTCTCCACGAGCCAGAGCAGGTTTTAGAATGTTAGCAGCATCCATAGCTCCTTCTCCGCCACCTGCTCCTACAAGAGTGTGGATTTCATCTATAAATAAAATAATTCTACCATTTTCAGCGGTAACTTCTTTTACAACAGATTTTAAACGCTCCTCAAATTCGCCTTTATATTTTGCGCCTGCAATCAATGCCCCCATATCTAAAGAATAAACTATTTTATCTTGAAGATTTTCAGGAACATCGCCCTTTACTAAACGATGAGCTAAACCTTCAGCGATAGCAGTTTTGCCGGTACCCGGTTCTCCCACTAACATTGGATTGTTTTTTGTCCTTCGCGATAAAATTTGTAATATTCTTCTGATTTCATCATCTCTTCCAATGACAGGATCTAATTTGCCATCGTTAGCTAATTTATTCAGATTTTTCGCATATTTATCAAGTGAATTATAGGTATCTTCCTGACTCTGAGATGTAACGTTTTTACCTTTTCTCAACTCGTTAATTGCTGCCGATAAATCATTTTCGTTAATATTATTATCTTTCATCAACTGCGAAACAGTGTCTTTAGATTTTAACATAGCTAATAGTAAATGCTCAATAGAAACATATTCATCTTTCATCTTTTTAGCAAGATTAGATGCGTTATTAAGCATTTTACCGGCATCGCGAGATAACATTATTTCTCCACCCTCTACTTTTGGAAAGCTTTGAACAATGCTGTTTAAGGTTCTTTGAAAAACATCTACATTAACGCCTAATTTACCCAAAATAAAGGGTAATACGTTTTCATCAACCTCAAAAATAGCCTTTAAAATATGGGCGTTTTCAATTTGCTGATGCGAATAGCTTTGAGCAATCTGTTGTGATTGTTGTATAGCTTCTTGTGATTTTATGGTATAATTATTTAGATTCATATTGAATAGTTTTTCCTTTTTTTGTTAGTATTATTTATTCTGTTGATTAAACTGTTGATTAAAGAAATAATTCTTTAACGAATCCATTTGTTCAAATAAAGCATTCATTTGCTTTTGATCTTTCTCAAATCTTCTCAGAAAAAAATCGTTACTAAAAAAGGCCTGCTCTAATATGGAATCTTGGAAAAAGAAATCTCTAAAAAATTTGTCGTTAGAAAAATGATATTCTTGATTGAAAAAAGACTTAAAGTTTTTTATTACACTATCTCTCAACAAACTGTCGTTTCCAGAGTTTGAATAGTAATAATATGTGGAATCATAACTAACTAGATTACCATTTTCATCGTATTTCTTATTTACTTTAATTTCAGTTTTAGGTTTTGTTTGCTTTAAAACATCTGAGTTGTTATTGTTTTTTCTAACCTTATCTTGACCATCGCAAGATGAAAGAACCGACGAAAATAAAAGCAAACTTAAAATCATTTGTCGCATAGTTCTAAATTTTAAAGATTAAACAATAAATAAATTTTAATCAAGTGCCGGAGTTAAGTGCGGCACTTGATTTCCAGACTGCGTTTTTTGCTATACACAGCTTATTAGATTTAAGAGATTTTAATCCTCTTAGCAGGTTTGGGCTTAGCCTCCTCCTTTTTTGGAATTGCAATACGTAAAATACCTTTTTCGTATTTTGCATTAATTTTATCTCTTTCAACTAAAACAGGAAGTGTAAATGAGCGAGAAAAAGATTGATATGAAAATTCTCTCTTTGTTATTTTTTCTCCTTCTTTTTCTTCAATTTCATCTTTCTTTTCCGATGATATTGTTAGTACATCATTATCTATCTCAATGTTAAAGTCTTTTTTATCAAAACCGGGTGCTGCAACTTCAACAAGAAACTCATCGGTATTTTCTTTAACATTTACAGATGGTAATGTGGTGTTTGTTTCTGAAAAATGTCTGTTGTTCCAGTCAAATATACTGTTGTCAAAAAAACGGTCAAATACACTTGGGTGTTGATCTGAAAATCTTACTAAGTTCATAATATATCCTCCATTTTTATAGTGAAACAATAAATAAAAAATGAATTTCGAAATTCGTTGATAAGTCTACAAGCTTTATTCCATTGTAGTTTTTCGGACAAGTTGTCTGCTTTAATAGTCGCCTGCTGACACAATGTCTCGAAACTTAATTTTTTATTACTGTTTTGCCTTAAAATACTGACATGCTTAAAAGATATTTAAGCTGTATTATTTAGGAATGGTGGTATATAGGTTTGGATGATTTACAGTTTTATACTTCGCTTTATTTAACTAACTATCCATAACTTTTCCGTAGATATCAAAACTGTCGGCTTTTGTTATTAGAACATCGTAAAATGATCCTATTTGAAGTTCAGATTGTTCTCCGCAAATTAAAACTTCATTATCTACTTCGGGAGAGTCGTATTCAGTACGACCTACATAATAAATATCTTCTTGACGGTCGATAATTACCTTATAAGTTTCGCCAATACGTTCTTGATTAATCTCTTCTGAAATATTTTGTTGTAAATTCATTAACTGCTCTTTACGTTCTTGTTTTATTTCTTCAGGAACATTATCTTCAATTTTAAAGGCAGCAGTATCTTCTTCCGGAGAATAGGTGAATACTCCCAATCTTTCAAAACGAGTTTCCTTTACATAGTCAAGTAGTTCGTTAAATTCCTCTTCTGTTTCGCCGGGATAACCAACAATAAAAGTTGTACGAATAGCCACGCCGGGTACTTTTTTGCGCATAGCTTTTACCAACTCTCGTGTTCCTTTTCCGGTATGTCCACGCTTCATCGAACGTAAAATACGATCGCTGATATGCTGCAAAGGAATATCAATGTAGTTTGTTACTTTAGGTTCGTCTCTGATAAGGTCTAATACGTCTTCCGGAAAATTAGTGGGAAAGGTATAATGTAAACGTATCCATTCAATCCCCTCTATTTTAGCTAATTCTTTTACTAATTCTGATAGGGTTTGTTTCTTATAAATATCAATGCCGTACCAAATTAAATCCTGAGCAATTAATATCAATTCCTTAACACCTTTATCTGCTAATTTTTGTGCTTCAATAAGTAGTTCTTCTTGTGGAACCGATTTATGTTTTCCACGAATTAGTGGTATAGCGCAAAAAGAACATTTTCTATCGCAACCTTCCGATATTTTTAAATAGGCATAATGAGAAGGTGTTGTTAATAAACGTTCTCCAACTAATTCTGTTTTATAGTCGGCTCCTAAATCTTTAACAATTTTTGGTAAATCATCAGCTCCATAGTAGCCATCAACGCCATCAATTTCTTTAGGAAGCTCTTTTTTATACCGCTCAGAAAGGCAGCCCATTACATATACTTTCTCAACTTCGCCGGCTTTTTTGGCTTCCACAGCATCCAAAATCATATCAATCGATTCTTCTTTGGCATCTGCAATAAAACCACAGGTATTTATAATAACAATATCACTTTCTCCATCGGTTTCATGAACGACTTTTAAATCGTTTGCTTTTAGATGACCCATAAGGTGTTCGGAATCTACCAGATTCTTACTGCATCCCATTGTGATAATATTAATCGATTTGTTTTTAGCTTTTGTTTTCATAAATAATTGACGCTGAATTTTGCTGCGAAATTAATTGAATTTTTTTGTTAGACGTGTTAAATATTTCTAAGCTTTCCCGATTATTTTTGATTTTAATTATCTTAGCTTCAAACTAAGACTTAAAATGATGAAAAAAGTGATTAAATATTTTCTTTGGGCGGTTCTGGTTATTTTGGTGGCAATTCAATTTGTTCCTGTTGATAGAGAAAATCCAGTTAGTGATAAAAACAATGATCTTTTGGTTGTTAGTCAAGCGCCCGAAGATGTTCAGCAATTGATGAGAAGTGCTTGCTATGATTGTCATTCAAACGAAACGGTATGGCCTAAATATGCTTATGTTGCTCCAATTTCTTTTGTAATTGTAGAACATGTTGAAGAAGGAAGAGAGCATCTGAATTTCTCGGATTGGGCTACTTACGATCGTGAGGATCACCCCTCTATTTTAAAGCATATGAAAAAAGCGATAAATAAAGGTTTTATGCCAATGGAGGGCTATATTAAGTTGCATGCTGATGCAGAAATGACTGAAGAGCGCAAAGCCTTACTTAATTCGTGGATAGATAGTGTATTAGAAACGTACAATCCAGTTGAAGAATAATCGATAAAATTAATGAGTTTGCTTGACCTATTGTTTGTAAATACTGTTGCTTGGAAATGGATTTCAATTTCCGGCTTGGTATTTATTTACCTTTTTGCAATTTTTATAATTATCCGTACTCTATTACAGAATAGGAATCCGTCTACAACATTAAGTTGGGTTTTGATTTTGGTATTGTTGCCATATCTTGGACTGCTATTTTATTTTTTCTTTGGACAGAGAATGAGCAAACGGTGGATTTTCAGACGCTTAAAGATACGGGAATTAGTGAAAATAAGTAAAGTAAGTGATTCTCAACTTAAAGCTCTGAGGAATGTAGATGATATTACAGAGCCTCAAGTATTGAGGAATTTGAAGTTAATCAGGCTTTTACTTCGTGAAAATTCCTCTTTTCTTTCGGTAAATAATTCCATAGATATTTATCATAATGGAACGGACGTTTATAGTCAGCTGTTTAAAGATTTAAGTTTAGCAGAACATTTTATTCATATCCAGTATTATTTATTCGAAGAAGGAAGTGTAGCCAATCGTATTCAAACAATTTTGTTGGACAGGTTGAAGTCCGGTGTGGAAGTGAATTTAATGGTTGATGGTATTGGTAGCAGAAGCCTTTCCAGTGAATATATTGAAACATTAAGAGCCGCCGGGGCAGAAGTATTTGTATTTCGTCCTGTGCGTTTCCCTAGTTTAACGTCTAAAATTAATTACCGTAATCACCGGAAAATAGTGGTGATTGACGGCGCGATTGGATATACAGGTGGAATTAATATTGCCGATAAATATATTTATGGTGATGGTGATTTGGGTTTTTGGAGGGATACACATATTCGGATTTTTGGTGATGCGGTTAAAATGCTAGAAGCTGTTTTTTTAGTCGATCGTTATTTTGTAACCAATAAGTTTGATAAAAGTCCTGCTAAATTCTTTCCAAGTGTAAACTTTAAAGGTGATAAATATGTACAGATTGCCAATAGCGGTCCTGAGTCTTCTACGCAAAATATATTGAATGCATATTTTATGGCCATTAGTTCGGCACAAAAAAGTATCTGTATTACAACGCCTTACTTTGTTCCAAACGAGAGCCTTTTAATTGCACTAAAAACAGCTGCGGCAGGTGGTGTTGATGTGCAGATTATTCTTCCGGGTCGTATTGATAGTAAGATCGTCCAATACAGCTCTCGCTCTTATATTTATGAACTTTTGCGCGCTAATATTAAGGTTTATTTTTATGAAGCAGGGTTTATTCATGCTAAGATTATGCTTGTTGATAGTCATCTATCAATAGTTGGTTCTGCTAACTTCGATTATAGAAGTTTTTATCATAATTTTGAAATTAGTGCTTTAATTTATAATATCGAGGATAATAAGAAGCTGAGAACACAATTTGAAAAGGATAAAAAGAATTCTATGCGGATTAAATTAGTTAAATGGAAGAAACGCCCTGCTAGCGATAAATTGAAAGAGTCTGTTTCTCGATTGCTATCGCCCTTAATTTAGGTCTCTTTTCTTCGTTTGAAATGTAAGGAATCACCCCATTCGTTGTACCCAACTGTGTTTCCTGTTCGATAAATGCGAGCTTCAAGGCAATTTTTGCATGCATCGGCTTCTTCATCAATACAAGGCTTGTCTTCGTACAGCAAATAATCTTCGCGGTATTTTAATGGTGTTAAGTTTGGCATAATAACATTGGCTCCTGCCATTATTGCCTTTTCGCGTCCTTCTGCATCTATAGTTTGCATAGCTGTAGTAGCAACGATATTAATATCTTTCATTAAAATTCGTAATAGCGCAACCATCTTCAGACTTAATTGAAAACGTTCTTTCAGTGGGAGTAGTGTGTCGCTGTATTTATAAAGCGGTGTTTGTTTGTGTTCAATATAAGGTCCCATTCCTGCCATATCAATATCCAATTTTTTAAAAAATAATAAGTCGTTGGCTAAATCATCTATAGTTTGAAAGGGGAGACCTATCATTACGCCTGTTCCAACTTGATAGCCCGTCTCTTTCAAATCGTAAAGGGATTGAATACGCTTTTGAAAGTTGTGTTTTTTATTTCTTGGATGAATTTTATAGTACAATTCTTCATTGCTTGTTTCTATCCGAAGTAAATAACGATGTGCGCCTGCATTAAGCCAGCGTTTATAGGTTTCTTTGCTTTGCTCTCCGCAAGAAAGAGTGAGTCTTAAACTTCCGTCTCCAATTTTTTTGATTTCTCGTATTAGATATTCAATTTTGTCAACAAAATCTTTATCATTTCTTTCGCCTGATTGAATTACCATAGACGCAAAGCCTTGATTGTATGCGAATTGTGCGGCTTTTATAACTGTTTCATCATCTATTTTATAACGCTCTATATTCTTATTGCTCAGACGAAGACCGCAGTAAAAACAATCTTTTGAGCAAATATTAGAGTATTCTATCAAACCACGGAAGTATACTTTATTTCCTACTTCTACTTTTTTTACTTCAGCAGCATAACGGAAAAGTTCCTTTTGATCTTCACCTTCTACTTTCAGTAAAGTAACTAAATCCTCTTTTGAGAACTGCTTTTGTTTTAAGATGTCAGTTACTTTAGTCATTATGCTGTTATTTTATTCACAAAGGTATTTAAAATATCCAAATACGGTTTTAAAATGGATTTATTTAACAGTATTTTAAATCTTGGTAACTACAAATTCGGTACGGCGGTTTTCTGCGCGTCCTTCTTCAGACTGGTTATCGGCAATGGGTTTTGCTAAACCATAACCTCTATATGTTAATCGTTTGTTCTCAATTTTATGCTCAATCAAGAAATCATAAACGGCTTTGGCACGAGCTATTGAAAGTTTTAGGTTATAAGATGCAGTTCCTACATTGTCAGTATGACCTTGAATTTCTATGTGAATTGTAGGATTATTATTTAAGAATGAGATGAGTTTTTCTAATTCAATTTCTGATTTTTTCTTTAGCTCCGATTTATCTGTTTCAAAGAAAATATTTTTTAAGACAACTTTTTCTCCAATGGCAATAGGGTGTAGTGGAATATCTTTTAAAAACGGGTCTTGACTTTCGTAGGCTTTTTGCATTAGGAACTGGTCGGAATAGAATAAATAACCTTTTCTCGAAACATTTAGTAAATAGTCTTTTCCCAGATTTAAAGTCAATAAAAAGCTTCCGTCAAAAGCATCAGAAATAGAATAGATAATTTGCTTTCCCGTTTCAATATCAATAAGCTCAAATTGTGCACTGAGGAGTTCTTGAGTTTTTGCATTGTAGACAACTCCTTTTAAGTAGGTAATCTTTTCGGGTTGAATATTTTTTGGTAGCTTGAAAGAGTAGAGGTCAAGCTCGCCAAATCCTTCTTTCCTATCGGAAGCAAAATAGGCTAATTCCCCGTTTGGAGCAACTAAAATGCTGCTCTCGTCTTTGTTAGTATTAATGGGGTAGCCCAAATTAATCGCTTTTCCCCAATCTTGTTTTTCGTTATCCCATTTCGACATATAAATATCTGTTCCTCCCATCCCGATATGTCCGTTAGAAGAGAAGTAAAGAGTCTGATTATCAGGATGGATAAAGACGGATTCTTCGTTTTTATCGGTGTTGATATTGGAATTTAACTTTACAGGTTTTTTCCAATAACCATTCTCATCAATATCTGCTCTAAAAATATCGGATTGACCTTGAGATCTTTTTGGTGCGCGGACAAAATAAATACTCTTTCCATCAGATGAAAGTGATGGTTGACTTTCCCAATGTGAGGTGTTGATGGGTGGCCCTAAGTTTTGTGGTTTACTCCAAATATTTCCTTTCTTCCGAGAAAAAAATAAATCGCAGCTGCCATATCCTTTTCTTCCATTTCCATATTCTCCAAAATCCTCACAAACGGTAAAAACAAGCGTTTTCCCATCAGCCGAAAGGCTTGCCGCTCCTTCGTTAAATGGAGTATTAAGTTCGTAAATAGGGAAGCTCTTTCGCCAAAGACTATCATTAAGATTAATAGCTCCCATAAAATCTTCCTGTTCGCCTTTGCCTTGTCTATCAAGCCTTCGGGTAAATAATAGAAATTTATTATCGATAGTTATTGATGGGAAATATTCCGATTTTTTAGTGTTGATATTCGATCCGAGATTTCTCAATTTAAAAGCAACCGGATGCTTTATGGCTTCCAAAGCAAAAAGGCAGTTTTGGATTTGAAATTCGGCATCTTCTTTTAAGTTTTTACTGATGTTTGAAAAGCTTAAATATTTTTTGAAAGACTGAAGAGCCTCTGTATAAAAACCTTCTTTTAGATATAATTTAGCCAAGTAATAGTGTTCGTCTGCTACGGCATTTGGGTTAATGGAAAGCCCTTGTTTATAAAAATCAATTGCTCTCAAAGGATAACCCAATTCTTCTTTAATAAGGGCGGTTAATAAATAGGCTTCGATAAAATTCCTATCGGTTTTCATTGCTTTCATTAAAATAAGCTCTGCCTCAACTTTGTTTCCTAAGGTATATTCTATTGAAGCTTCTTTGTAATATTTTTTTGCTCTTTTTGATTGTGTGTGCAGATTTTGTGCTTCCGAAATATAGGGGAGAAGCATTAAAAAAACTACAAATAAAAATAACCGTAAATTCATATTTTGGTTTTAAACAAAGATAGGGATTTTGTATTAAATTGTAGAATATTTAAGATTTATGGAATAGGTCAAATATTCACTTATTTTTAAACTGAAAGCTTATATTATTAAGCTCAATAAGCAGCAGAGCTGCGAAATATTGATAGATAATATGGATAGTGAAAGAGTTTAAGGTGCAGAGCACCGAAACATAAAGTAATATTTGCTGTAAATCTTAATCGTCAAAAAAATTGAATATGTATTTGTCATTATATTGAGTATCATTTTTTCGTAAAATTTCTAGATATTCCACCTTAAATGATTCCTTTTTATGATGTTTCTCTTGATTTAATATGTATTTAACAACGGTATTTATTTGAGAATGTGAATGGGTAAATGCACCATATCCTTTTTGCCATTCAAATTTATATTTTGATAATTTGTTTTGTTTTATCCAAGCATTGCTAGATGTTTTTATTTCTTCTACCAAATCAGGAATAAGCTGGTTCAAGTTGTAGCCAATAAAAATATGGATATGATCGGGCATTGAACTTATTGCCAGTACTTTATGCTTGTGGTTTTGAATAATTCCTGTAATGTACTTTTCTAGTTCATTTTTCCACGATTTTTTTATTAGTGCCTCACGATTTTTCGGTGAAAAAACTAAATGAAAATAGGCTTGTGAATAGGTGTTTGCCATTTTTTTATTTTTAAACTTCAAGGTTTCGGTGCTCTGCACCTCGTTTTCCTTGCGGTATTTTCAACTATTAAGATTATCGGTGCTCTGCACCTACAAATATTATCGGTGCTCTGCACCTACAAATATTATCGGTGCTCTGCACCTACAAATATTATCGGTGCTCTGCACCTAAGTTACCAATTTTATTTTATCTATGGCTAGTATAGCTTATTCAAAAAAGCAATCAGCTTTTGGCTAGCCATGCCGCGATGACTAATCTTATTTTTCTCTTCTAAAGGCATTTGGGCAAAGGTTTGTGTAAAGCCTAAAGGACGGAAAATTGGATCGTAACCAAAACCTTTATTACCCTGGATAGGTTTTTCTGTAATCTCTCCTTCAACCACTCCTTCAAAACTATATTCCTTGCCATCGATTATAAGCGCAATAACCGTTTTAAAACGAGCCGTCCTTAATTTTTTCCCTTTCATCTCTTCAAGTACTTTATTTACATTGTCCTCAAAGCTGCAATTTTCTCCGGCATAACGTGCGGAATAAACTCCCGGCTTACCACCTAAGGCATCAATCTCTAAACCGGTATCGTCGGCAAAACAATTGTAGTGGTAGCGACTATTAACAAAACGCGCCTTTTCAAAAGCATTATCTTTTAATGTTTCGTGCGGTTCTTCAATTTCTTCAAAGCATTGTATATCAGATAGGCTAAGTAGCTCAAAATGAGATTGAATTAAAGGCGCAACTTCTTGGAGTTTATGTTTGTTGTTGGTCGCAAAAACAAGTTTCTTCATAAGATTTGAATATGTATTCAATAATCATTATTTTTTATTCATTAATCACTAATCTGCAATCTTAAATCATTTTAGTGCTTCTTCAATTATCATAGAGTAAAATTCCTTTAAAGAATATCCCATAACTTGAATTTGTTTTGGAATAATACTTGCATTTGACATACCGGGAACTGTATTTACTTCTAAGAACCAAAGCCTATCATCGTTTAAAATATAATCGAAGCGAACAACCCCTTTGCAATTTAAAACACGATAAAGTTTAGCAGAGGTTTCTTGAATATTTTTCTTTTCTTCTTCCGAAATATTGGCAGGAGTAACTTCGTCGACCATATTTTCGTTATACTTGGCTTCGTAGTCGAAAAAATCTTTTTTAGGAATTATTTCTGTTACGGGAAAACGCATCACTTCACCCGCATAATCGAAAACACCACAGGTTAATTCCCGACCTTTAATATATTCTTCAATCAGTATTTCATCGTCTTCGGCAAAAGCTTTGTCGATAGCCGGTTTTAGTTCTTTTATATCAGAAACTTTAGACATCCCTACACTGGATCCACCTTGATTTGGTTTAATAAATACGGGTAAATTAATATACTCAATCAAAGTTTCTAAATCGCATTTATGGCGTTTAAACAAATGAATATCTTTTGCTACAGCCACTCCATTTTCTCTTACAATATGGTTACAATAAGCTTTGTTAAAAGTTAAAGCCGACGTAACAGCATTGCTCGATGTGTAAGGAATATCAAGCATATCAAAATAGCCTTGCAGCTTTCCGTTTTCGCCAGGACTTCCGTGAATAAGATTAAAAACGAGATCGAACTTTATTTTATTATCTGCTATTTTCAGACTGAAATCGTTTTTATCTATCTGGATAATATTAGAATCAGAATTATTATAAATCCATTCATCTTTCTTTATTTCAATAAGATAAACCTGATATTTCGAGCGATCGATTTCAGCTGAAACCATAGCTGCACTTTTAATACTTATGGGATATTCTCCGGAGTCTCCTCCTGCTATTAGGGCGATATTTTTCTTCATTATGTTTAATAAATCAGTTACAATACTAATGAAAATAAAGCTTGAAAAAAAGACTTTTATAAGTTTTTTATACAAAAATTATGTCGAAAACTGCTCCTTTAATATTCAGCTTATTCACTATCTTTGCATAATATACAATATTAGACCTTAGAATGAGTTTTTAATGGGTCTAGCAAGAGTTGAGTTATGAGTTTCGGTAGATTTATTATTAGTAAAACATTTTTTAAGCATTTAGGGATTATTATTGGATTAATAGTGATATTGATTTTTGTGGTTATTAAAGGTCTTGATTTTTATACTCACAAAGGAGAATATATTTTGGTCCCCAAATTAAAAAATCTTGATGGTGATAGCTTAGTGGCAAATTCAGATTCCCAGTTTCTTCAATACGTTTTAATTGATTCTATTTTTGATGCAAAGTCCCGTCCGGGAGGTGTTTCGCATCAGTATCCTTTGGCTGGTGCTAAAGTAAAAAAAGGACGAAAAATATATTTAACTATCGTTTCTAAAAGTCGTGAATATATTCCAATGCCTAATTTAGTCGATTTAAGTATTCGTAGGGCGATAGATATTGTTTATCAGTCACGTTTAAAAGTTAATCAGCTGATTTTTGTCGAAAATTTTGCTCGTAATGCAGTGCTTGCTCAGTTAATACGACAGGATACTATAGCTCCTGACTCTATGATTTTAATAGGATCGCATATCAATTTGGTAGTAGGAGATGGGCATAATCCTTCGGGGGTTCGTCCTCCGTTTTTAATTGGAAAAACTGCAGAAGAAGCAAAGGAAATTATTTATAAAGCGAGTTTGAATTTTGGTGGTGCAGATACTTTATGGGGAACATCGCACGAGGATCTAAGAGTGTTTGAGCAATATCCGCTTTTCGATCAAAAAGAAGCTATTTTTCTTGGTGATGAAATGCGTATCTCTTTGCGTTCTGCTATCGACTTTAATTTTGATTCTTTGGTTTTTCATATGTTAAATGATACCATTTCTGCTGATACGCTTTTAGGTGATAGCTTATTGTTAAATGCTGATTTAGAGGGGTTTTAATTTGAAATACAAGAGTCTTTTGGTTGTGGTTTTCATTGTGGGATTATTCTTGAATATTCAGGCGCAAGAGCAATTGTTGGGCTTAAATCAAAACCCTGAAATCAAGAAACGGAAACAACTTAAAGCAAGTCAGGAAATAGCAGTTTTCCTGCCTTTCTTCGATGATTTTAAACAAGATGAAAACCTTCCAAATCCAAATTTTTGGTCTGATGATTACACTTTTATAAATACTTCTTTTCAGAAATTTCCTGCAAATCTTGGAGTGGCAACTTTTGATGCTTTAGATGAAAATGGAGAGATTTATGAGCACGCAAATAGTTTTGGTTTTATAGCCGATTACCTGACTTCTAATGATATCCGTTTAGATAGTCTCGACAAGGAAAATAGAGCTTTGGTGATGGCAGATTCTCTATACTTTAGTTTTTATTATCAACCGCAAGGAAGGGGCAATGCTCCTGAAAGTTCAGACTCTTTGGTTTTGGAGTTTTATTCCGGTCGTGATAAGATTTGGTATCCTGTTTGGTCTTATGAGGGAATGCCGTTAGATAGTTTTTATGTTAAAAATCAAACTTATTGTAAACAAGTTTTAATACCAATAAAAGATAGTGCACGTTTTTATCATCCCGATTTTAAATTTCGTTTTTACAATTATGCCAGTCTATCTTCTTCTATTCAAACCTCTTGGCAAGGCAATGCCGATCAGTGGAATATCGATTATGTAAAGCTTGATATCGGACGAAGCAGAAATGATATTTATTCCGAAGATTTGGTTTTTGTTAATCCTCCACCTTCATTCTTGAAAAATTATCGGGCTATGCCTTATAATCAGTATAAGAATGATCCTACCAATTCTATGGTTGATAGTTTACATTCTATTTATATCTCTAACCTAAGTGCTTTGCCTTATACGGCTGAATACCGATATACAATATCCAATCAACTACTTCAGGATTCTGTTTATTTGGGTGGCGCCGCAAATATTAATCCTTTTATTTTTGAAGGATATTCTGCTTTTCCTCGTTTTAGTGATCCAAAAGTGATTTCATTTTTCAGTTTGTTTAATGAAGATAAAATGGAATATACTATCACACATAGTGTCCGGACATTAGATGCTGAGTTTGGTGATACTTTAATTCAGAAACAAAGCTTTGGTAATTATTTTGCTTATGATGATGGATCGCCAGAGGCCGGATACGGATTGAGTGGCTCAGGAAATAGTGCTGCACTGCGCTTTAAACTCAATATGCCCGATACTTTAACTCAAGTTCAAATGTATTTTAACCCAACGGTATTAGGCAATGAAGATTATTTTTATTTAACGGTTTGGGAGAGTTTGGAGCCTGAAGTGATTTTATACGAAGAGCTTGTTCAGGTATCCTTATCGGATGATGCATCAGGATTTATAAGTTTTGATTTGGATGAACTTATTGTGGTTTCTAATGAGTTTTTTGTTGGATTTACACAAACTTCTGATGCAAATCTTAATGTAGGTTTTGATTTGTCATTTTCGCCTCAAGAAAGTCTTTTTTACGATGCCGGTGATGGTTGGTATCCTAGTATTTTTGAAGGCTCTTTGATGATACGTCCTGTTTTTGCAAATTATAAAGGAGATGAAACACTAACTGTCATAAATGACGAGGATGGAGTACAGATTTATCCAAACCCATTAAAATCGGGAAATTTGACGGTGGCTGTTGACGATGGTCGGAATTATTTAATACATATTTATAGTTTATTGGGGAAGTTGGTATATTCTACACAATTCCAAGAACAACTTAATCTTGATTTTCTTAAAGAAGGAGTATATTTGCTTCGATTTGAAAATCAGATAAGTGGAGAAATTAAAAGTCAAAAATTAATAATTACAAAATAGTGGAAAATAAAGACAATGATATAGAATTATCGGAAAACGAAGCGGAGATGTATGAGCATTTTCGGTTTGTTGTAGATAAAGGTCAATCTGCTTTGCGCATTGATAAATTTTTGATGAGTAAGCTGGAGAATGCTACTCGTAATAAGATTCAGCAAGCTGCAAAAGCTGGCAATATTTTAGTAAATGATTTTGTTGTAAAATCAAATTATAAGGTTCGACCCGATGATATTATTTCCATTGTTTTGTCGGAACCACCGCGCGATACTAATATTTATCCCGAAGAAATTCCTTTAAAAATTTTGTTTGAAGACGATGATCTGATTGTTATTGATAAACAGGCCGGTTTGGTTGTACATCCCGGGCATGGTAATTATACAGGAACTTTACTCCATGGTCTTAAATATCATTTTCAGCAAGAGGGACTGGAAGATACCAATCCTTATTTGGCGCATAGGATAGATAAAAATACTTCAGGGGTTTTGGTTATTGCCAAAGATGAAATAATGTTAGCACATTTGGCAAAACAATTCTACGATCATAGCATAGAGCGGAAATATCAAGCTTTGGTTTGGGGCGATTTTGATGAACCTAATGGAACTATAGAGGGTAATTTAGCGCGGAATCCCAAGAATAGATTAGAAATGACTGTTTTTCCTGAGGGTGATGTAGGAAAACATGCGGTAACGCATTATCGTTTGTTGGAACGCTTTGGCTATGTTAGTTTAATTGAGTGTCAGTTAGAAACGGGTAGAACGCATCAGATTCGTGCACATATGAAATATATTGGGCATCCACTTTTTAATGATTCTCGTTATGGTGGCGATGCAATTTTAAAAGGAACAACTTTTACAAAATATAAGCAATTTGTTCAAAATTGTTTCAAAATGATTTCGCGTCAAGCCTTGCATGCTAAAAGTTTGAGATTTGTTCATCCACGTACAGGCGAAAGTCTTTATTTTGAATCCGATTTACCCGAAGATTTTTCTTCTGTTATTGAAAAGTGGAGAGCTTATAGTCAGCATCAGCAGTTGTAAATTACCATATTGCACATCTTTCTAGTGAGTTTAGAAGGGGAATATTCTATTTAATACCAAGCTTAATTGTTAAAATGATATAGAAAAATAAGCGTACCTTCTAAAGCAGATTTTTTCTGATCTTTTATTTCAAGCATAACCTTTATTTCAGCTTTACTAATTCCTCTGAGATTTACTAATGATTTTAATTCGGCACGGAGGCGTACTTCACTATTTACCAATATGGCTTGGTTAAATTTTAACTTCTCAATACCATAATTTACTAGAAGTTTAATATTTTTTACTTCAATAATTTGTGTCCACAGATAAGGAAGAAGCGATAGGCTTAAATAACCATGTGCAATTGTACTTCCAAAAGGACTTTCTGTTTTCGCACGTTCGGGATCGGTATGTATCCATTGATGATCCATAGTTGCATCAGCAAAAAGGTTTATTTGATCCTGAGTAATTTGGAGGTATTCAGAAACTCCAATTTCTTTTCCTACATAGTTTGCAAACTCGTCGTAACTACTGATAATTAATTTTTCCATAAGCCTTTTTAAGGGCGTGAAATTACTCCTTTTTTCGACTTGAAGGTAGATTAAGTTTAGAAAAATTAACTATTTATTCTTGTTATTTTTAATGGGATTGTAATCATTATGATTCTTTAAACGTATGGTTATCACCTCTATTTATCTTTGTAAAAGGGATAAACCAAGTAATTGTATACCACACAACCTATACAAAAGCTAAATACCGAGTCTATGATAGAAAGAATCATTAGTAACCCTGCAACGCTTATTGACGCAATATTATAGTCCAGTAACACTAATACAGTAGAAGAAAAAGCACAAAAGAACCCCAGCCTTGAAGCAAATACTTTCTGTGCCAAACCGATTGGTTTCCTTTTCGAATCAAGGATGCCTATTCCCATAGAAGCTACAAGCCAAAGGGGACTGTATTTAGCTTTCAAAGCTGCTCTAATAAAATAATCTAAAGTTACCACTATTATAAATATTGGATTCAATGTCCCCAGAAAAAGGGCCATCAATATAACGTTAAGGAATACTGTTAACCTACTCACGTTACTGTCAATCTCTTCAGTAGAAATAGGGCAAACTATATTTTTCATGGGTCATATTTTTATTTGTTATTATTTGTTGCTTTGAAACCTCAGATTTTAGGCTTTATAAAAGTATATCGTATATAACTTATCATTTTCTTTTACTACCCAATGGGTAATTTGTAAGCTAGATGCTTTATCAATTAAAGGAGCCGTAATAAATGAAGAAACCAATTTGTAGATTGCTTTATTCTTCATTTGATTTAAATCCGAGATAACTTGATTTACGGGATGCTCACCAGCAGCTAACATTTCTCGAACATCAAACTCTTGGGCAATGATCTTTTCGTCGAACCACTCCGGTTTAACTGTGGTGTAAGGATTATCAAAGTCAATTGAAATTAAATCTTGACCAACTTCATTACGGAGAATGTTTATTAAATCGCCCACTTCGATATCACCAATACTCGCTGCTTGCTGCAATGTGGCAATCTTGGCTACGGTTTTTCTTAAAACAGGATTCTTAAGCTTTTTGAAAACCGGTACTTGGCTTATTAAAACATCTTCCAATTGGGGGTAAGTTTCAATTAATTGTGAAACTTTTGTTTTTGGACTTATCACTAAATTTCTGTTTTTCATAATACTTATTTGTATGATAATATTCTTTGTTCACCTTCTAATTCTCGGTATACATTAACGTTATGAGAAACCTCAAGAGTTCCAAGATATTCTCCTTTATCGTTCCGCATGGCAAAGTATTCGATATGAATCATTTTGCCACCCATATTGATCCAGAAAGGGGCTCTGTTTGCTTTTCCGGATTTAAAGTCATCAATAATTTTGTCCACAATATGAGCACTTGCTGGTGGATGACAATTTCTTACATCTCTGTTTAAAATTGCTCTGTTGCGCTGAAAAATTCGTTCAGAACCTTGCGAAAAGTATTTTACTTTATCGTCTTTGTCAACGAAGGTCATATCAATTGGCAAGGTGTTTAATAGGGTCATCAATTCTTCAGGAGAAAAACTTCCAGAATGCAATTGAATATTTCCGCCTACTTTTTGAGCATCGTTAATGGATTCTTCTGCGGCCCCTTCAGGCTTCCATTCATCCTTAGGATCGTAAAGGCAATAGCCAATTTCGAGCGATTGTTTACTGATTTCATACCAATCGGCATCGGTGAGTTTATCATTTGACATAGGGAAAAGAATTTCTTCTTCTTTTACTGTCATTTCATCAACACCTATGGCTGCAGGGAGCAAAACTATTTCGGCAGAAGCCAATAAT
The DNA here is from genome assembly GCA_021157585.1 of Bacteroidales bacterium. NCBI lineage: Bacteria > Pseudomonadati > Bacteroidota > Bacteroidia > Bacteroidales > Bacteroidales bacterium. The sequence goes on from JAGGWH010000100.1 coordinate 34,715, forward strand.
TCTTCGGCAGAAATATTTTCAGTTTTTAAGATCTCAATACCGCCTTTTATTAATTCGCGAATCTCATCATGTTTACCCCACATTACTTTAGGTGGTCCGGTTATGCCTTGATTCTCTAAATAGGGAAAAAGTAAATATTCTTTTCTTTGATAATGTTTGTCAGCATCGAGCAAATCGTTAAAAAGTGCTCTTAGCGCCAATATATTTGTTTGAAAATTAGTTTCTGGATTATTCTCAATCGCTGTAAATAAATCTTTAACCTGCTGTACAACTTGTTTAAGCTCCTTATTTTCTTTAGTGAAAACATCAATTGGATGCCCGGGAGGAACATATTTGAAGCCAGACAGGTCAACATGCCCAGTCAGAACTTTCGAATGAGCGTCACAGAGTTTTAGTATTTCCTCTTCTGGAAGTCCTTCACTAATAAGCTCTTGCTCTACTTCAACAACTTCGCCATAAGGTATTTGACTTAGGCTCGAAAGCAATTCCTCTCGAACATCTTCTTGAGAGCCACCTTCGTGAAGTTTTAATATCAACTCCTTTAATTGCTTCTTCCTTTCTGCAGAATTATTTATTAATTCACTCATGTTTTTATTTTTATATATAGATATTGTAGTACTTAAATACCTGACAAAAATAACGAGTTGTTTTTTAGATAACAATCCCTATTATTTGGTATTTAATCTAAAGGATGTTTGTTTGAAATGGAATAAAATAAATTAAAAAGTGTCTATGAAGTTTCTGTATAGGTATGAACACTATTTGCTGCTGAGGGTAAATAATTTACTCCAAACCAACAGATTAATAA